>JABDRH010000586.1 GCA_013041835.1 Desulfatitalea sp.
GGCCAAGGCCCTCACGGGGCCCATCGCGCGTGGAGACGTGACCACCGTGGCACACCACCTGGCGGCGCTGACCGATGACGATGCGGCGGAACTGCGGGCCTTCTATATTGATATGGGGCTGAAAACACTGGATCTGGCCGAGCAAGACATGTTACAGGACCCCGATAAGGTGGATGCGATTCGCAAGGTGTTGCGCCCTTAGGGCTCGCGCCGAAATGCCGTTTGGCACGCGACGCATGCCTTCATCAATGCCACTGCGCCAACCAAAGGAGCACGTCATGGCAAAGGATAAAATCACGGTACAATCGTTCAAGGCCGCCAAGACCGAGAAAAAAGCCATCAGCATGTTAACCGCCTACGACTATACCACGGCCACGCTTTTGGACGAGGCTGGTGTGGATTCGATTCTGGTGGGCGACTCATTGGGCATGGTGATGCTCGGCTACGACAGCACCCTGCGCGTCACCATGGACGAGATGATTCACCATACCAAGGCGGCGGCCCGGGGGACGCAGCGTGCGCTGCTTATCGGCGATATGCCTTTTCTCTCCTATCATGTGAGCGTGTCCGAAGCCGTGCGCAATGCCGGCCGTTTCGTTCAGGAAGGTGGCGCCGAAGCGGTCAAGCTGGAGGGGGGGCCGGATATAATTGACAAGGTACATGCCATTGTCAAGGCTCAGATTCCGGTGCTTGGCCATCTGGGACTGACACCCCAGTCGCTGAACATGTTCGGCGGCTTCAAAGTTCAGGGCAAGGATATCGAGGCCGCCCGCCGGCTGGTCGATGACGCCCTCTTGCTCCAAGATGCCGGTGCTTTCGGCCTTGTGCTCGAATGCGTACCCGATACCCTCGCCCGCCTGATCTCACAGAAACTTGATATTCCCACCATCGGCATCGGCGCCGGTCCGCACTGCGACGGCCAGGTGCTCGTGATCCAGGACATGCTCGGCATGTATCGTAAATTACGTCCTAAATTTGTTAAAACGTACGCCGAACTCGGGGATGCAACAGTGGAAGCCGTAAAAAACTATATCCACGAAGTGCGTGAAGGCGAGTTTCCCCGCAATGAGCACTGTTTTCAAATGGACGGCAGCCTGTTGGCAAAGCTGTGATGGCCGATCTGCCAGGGATGACGGCAAGGGCGCTTTGCCGTGACAGAGGGTGGCATTTACCATGCGAGTGGTTCATACCAAGCAGCAGTTGCGCAAGGCGTTGAAAGAACTTCGGTCCGCAGGCGGCAGCGTGGGGCTGGTGCCCACCATGGGATACCTGCACGAGGGCCATATTTCTTTGATTCGCAGGGCACGGCAGGAAAATGACGTGGTCGTGGTCAGCGTGTTTGTCAACCCCGCGCAATTCGGACCCAATGAGGATCTGAACGCCTATCCCCGGGACACCCAAGGGGACCTGAAGCTAATGCAGGGGGAAAAGACCGACCTGGCTTTCTTACCAAGGGCGGAGGAGCTCTATCCGGATGGTTATGCCACCTACGTCGAACTTAATGGGCGCATGACCCAAGTCCTATGCGGTGTTTCGCGGCCCGGCCATTTTCGCGGCGTGGCCACCGTGGTAACGAAACTTTTCAATATCGTGTCGCCGGACCGGGCCTATTTCGGCCAGAAAGATGCCCAGCAAGTGTCTGTGATCAAAAAAATGGTGCGGGATTTGGACTTTAATATCACCATTGTGGCGTGCCCCACGGTGCGTGAGGCCGACGGGCTGGCCATGAGCTCTCGCAACAGCTACCTGACCGCGGCCCAACGGGCTCAGGCGCCGGTGATTGCCCGCGCGCTGTTTGAAGCCCGCGACCGGATCACCGCAGGGGAGCGCTGCAGCGCCTCGTTGGTCGACCTGATCAAGGAACGCATCACAACCATTGACAACGCCACCCTAGATTATGTATCCATTATCGACGCAGATGACATGAGTGACATCGAAACCATTATCGGCCCGACGTTGATCGCCGTTGCGGTGAAGCTGGGCCGTACGCGGTTGATCGATAATATTCGAATTGAGGTTTGAGCGTATGTTTGTCAACATGTTCAAAAGTAAACTCCATCGGGCCACGGTTACCGAGGCGGACCTGAACTACGTCGGCAGTATCACGATAGACAAGACATTGCTCGATGCGGCGGGCATTCTGCCCGGCGAAAAGGTGCAGGTGGTCAATATCAACAATGGTTGCCGTTTTGAAACCTACACCCTGGAGGGCGAACCGGACAGCGGCATGATCTGCATCAACGGCGCGGCGGCCCGCCTGGTCCAGCCGGGGGACAAGACCATCATCATCTCCTACTGCTGGCTGGAAGCGCAAGAGGCCAAAAAGTTCAAACCCACGGTAATCTTCGTGGACGACCAGAACAAGATCCTGCCCGAGGAGCTGTCGCCGAAACACAGTTTAACGCTCCTTTGATGCGACTTTTTTATCGGGGGGGGCTTTTTCGCCGTGATGCCTGATTTTATTTAAATGCGGCAAAAAGTGTGTCTGAGGCCGGCAAGATGTGTTCTATGCCGTTTGTTTGAATATCCTTGACCATTAAAGCGACCAGATTGCCATCCAGGCATTGGCGGCCCGCCATCTCTTCAAGAATCCTAAATGCGTGGTACAAGGTTTTCCGGCGTTGATAGGGCCGGTCGGTGGTAATGGCGTCGAAGCAATCGGCAACGCTGACGATCTTGGCGCCCAGGGGGATTTCGTGGTCCTTGAGCCCGAAGGGGTAACCGCTGCCGTCGATGCGTTCGTGGTGATATAAGACAGTCTGGCAAATGACCTTGTTGCATCGCGCGTGGCGTAACATGGCAGCGCCAATGACCGGATGGCTCTGAACCTCACCCTGCAGTTCCTTGGACAACGATGCTTGCTTATTACTGAAAATGAGATCGCTGAGGGCGATCTTGCCCACATCGTGAAGCATCCCGCCAAGGGTGACATTGTCCAGGTCGGGCGAAGACACGCAGGCCTGCTGTGCCAAACGCCTGCTGTAGGCCGCAACCCGTTGGGCGTGGGCATGGGTGTAAGTGTCCCGTTGCCCCAGTGCCGCAGTCATCGTATAGAGTACCTGGGTACTGCTGGAGTGCAATCTTGACGGTGCGCCTTGCTTCTCTGCCGCTATGCCCAATACACTATCCTGCTTGAGATCCGCTGTGTTCATCTCGTTTTTTAAGAACGATACGAACAACCACATCGATTCAAAGCCCTGTCACTTCGATTCAAAGCCTGACTATTGAGGCTTAGCCGATTCGTTCAGCGCTGTCAAATCTTTGTTTTGGCCATTGCGGCCAATCGCTATTTTTTAGGGGTGTCATCCCCACACGACACCGATATCTTTGATTGCCCGGCCTTCCGGGCCAATAAATGGAAAACCCTTAAGGCCTGAGCTTTGGTATCAGAGAGGTCCCCGCTGTTGTCGATGATGATGGTCGCGTGTTTGCGCTTTTCCGCCAACGGCATCTGGGAGGCCATGCGCTTGCGGGCCTCTTGCCGGGAATAGCCGTCTCGCTGCATCAAGCGGTGGCATTGGACATCCTCGGGTACATCGACCAGAATCGTTTCGGCCATGCCTTCGGTTCGGCCTGTTTCAAACAGAAGGGGAATATCCAGGATCACCACCGCCTCGGGTGCATTCTGTGCGACATGTGTCAGTTGAGTATCCATTTCAGCCTGCACGCACGGATGAATGATCTGTTCCAGGCCGCGCCTTAATGTCGCATCGGAAAAGACGATGCGGCCCAGCTTGGCCCGGTCCAGTGTACCGTCCGGGAAAAGCACGGTATCGCCAAAGAGGCGGCGTATGGATTGCCATGCCGGCTTGCCCCGTTCGGTCACTTGCCTTGAAATTTGATCGGCGTCGATGATCACCGCGCCTGCTGCATGTAAGAATCCGCTGACCGTGGATTTTCCAGATGCAATGCCACCTGTTAAGCCTGCTAGAATCAATGTTCCTCCTTTAGCGCACGGAAGTCATCAATTCTGGCTGATATCACTTGGTAAAGCAAGCTTTTCAGAATTGACATCTTTCAAAAGACCTGTTTGTATAATGGCGATTTCATTTTTGTAGATTGATACTCTGATTTTGTCGTAAGCCATGATAAGCTATCGATATAAAAAATAAGTTATCGATACAAAAAGACGAAAATGTTGAAAAATGGGGAATCCTTGCCACACAATCGTATTGGCGACCCGCAATGCCGGCAAGACCAGGGAAATCGTTGATCTGCTGAATGCATTTCCGGTCTGCATCAAGAATCTGGGTGATTTTGGTCTTATCCCGGCCATCGAAGAAGATGGCGCCACTTTTGACGAAAATGCTTACAAAAAGGCGAGTCTTACCGCCCGGTATCTCGGCATACCGGCCTTGGCCGATGATTCAGGCCTGACCGTGGAGGCCCTCGGTGGTGCGCCCGGCGTTTATTCGGCACGCTATGGCGGAACCGAGGCCACAGACCACGAACGCTGCCAAAAGCTGCTGCGGGAGTTGGGAGATCATGACGATAGGCGCGCCGCTTTCGAATGCGTCCTTTCGCTTGCGGTGCCCGGCGGGCCGGCCCTGACATACGAAGGCCGATGTGAGGGACGCATCGTTGACACGCCGGCCGGTACCAACGGGTTCGGATATGATCCGATTTTTTACTATCCACCGCTGAACAAGACGTTTGCCCAACTGAGCATGGCGGAAAAGAGCCGGGTAAGCCATCGCGGCAAGGCCTTGCGCGAGTTCTGTGATGAATTTGAAAAGGTGATGATCTGGCTTACGCAACATATGCCGAAACAGGCGCCCGGCGGTTGCATGGGTGCTGGATGAAAAGCCTGACCTGATTTGCAGACAAGGCCAACAAAGAATCTCGGGGGCTTTTGTCAGCCCCTTTTTAGTAAGGTCTTAACCGACTTAATTAAGGGAGTCAGTGTATGCTCAAATTCAATGAGGGGATTGATATCGTTCAGGAGATCGGCCGTATCACGACGGTTGAAGGCGCCCGCCGGTTGTTTGAAGAGCGGCTGGATGCCGAACAGCGCACACGTATCGAAGGTTTTAAGAGCGCGGCTATCCTGCTGAAAATCGCCAACGCCGTGGTGATGTGTGAACCCGACCAGATATTTATCAACACCGGAACCGACGCCGACAGGCAGTTGATCCGGGACATGGCCTTGAAAAAGGGAGAGGAAGAGGTTTTGCCCCTGAAGGGGCATACCATCCATTTTGACCTGAAAGAAGAGCAGGGCCGCATCATCGACCGTACCTACTATGTGGCCAACGACGATGAACGGGTCAGTTCCCTGGCCCTTCGCATGTCCCGCAATGACGGCCTTCAGGCGGTGCGCAATGGCATGTTCGGCATCATGAAGGGCAAGACCATGGTGGTGGGCTTCTACTCCCGCGGCCCGGCCGGAAGCCCGGTCTCCAATCCTGCCATTGAGATCACCAGTTCGGCCTACGTCTCCCACAGCGCCGAACTGCTCTATCGCAACACCTACCGGGATTTCGAGGCGGAAGTGGAAAGGCTGGGCCATTTTTATACCAATATTCACAGCGAAGGTCTCAACCGGCCCGAAGACCTGCCTAATGCCCGGGTGCTCATGGACCGCGCCCATCGCACCACCTATTCCTTCAACTGCACTTACGCCGGCAACACGCTGCTCTTAAAAAAAGGCAATCACCGTTTCTCGGTGGACCGTTCCGTGTACGAAAAATCCGGGCTGGAGCTGGCTGAGCACATGTTCATCACCTGCATGGAAGGCCCCGGCGGACGCATTACCGGCATTGCCGGCGCAGCCCCGAGCGGCTGTGGCAAAACCACAACGGCCATGGCCGGCGATCAGTTTGTCGGAGACGACCTCGCGCAAATGTGGATCGCCGCAGACGGCACGGTGCGTTCGGTTAATCCGGAGTGCGGCATCTTCGGCATCGTCGAGGATGTGAACCGCGAAGGCGATCCCATCCTCATGCGCTGCCTGCGCGAGCCGGGCACCGAGGTAATCTGGTCCAATGTGCTCATCGACGATCACGGCGTGCCCCATTGGGTCGGCAACGCAGAGACGCCGCCCGGCCGGGGCCGCAACTTCCAGGGGCAATGGGAACAGGGCATGACCGACGCCAACGGCAAGCCGATCCCCCTGTCGCATCCCAATGCGCGCTGCACCCTGGCTTCGAAGGCGCTGGATAATTATTCCGAGCGCGCCGAAAACCCGGCCGGCGTGGAAACCCGCGTGGTGACCTACAGCGGACGCGACAGCGACACCATGCCGCCGGTATGGGCGGCAAAGACCCCGGATGAGGGCGTGGTCATCGGCGCCTGCATTGTCTCGGCCGCCACGGCCACCGAAGTGGGCGCCACCGGTGTCAAGCGTGCTCCCTGGGCCAACGCTCCTTTCATACCC
>JABDRH010000587.1 GCA_013041835.1 Desulfatitalea sp.
ATATCCGCCCTTGCACCACCAGACCGATCACATCCCGGTCCTTGCGGTCGGCGGTCACGCAAACCTGCTTTTCAAGGGTTCTTTCCAGCGCGAACATTTTGTCCCTTAACTGGGCGGCTTTTTCAAAGTCAACGGCATCGGCAGCAGCGTGCATCTGCCGTTTGATTTTGCGGATCAAGGCAGGTGTGCGCCCTCGGAGAAAGGCGATCACCTCCTTGACCATGGTTTGGTAATCTTCCGGTGTCACGCCGCCAAAACAGGGCCCCATGCACAATCCCATCTGGTAATTGAGACACGGCCGATCGCGTTTTTTAAACGATTCACACCGGCACTTGCACAATTTAAAGGTTTTATAAATAAATTTGAGCGTTTGGCGAACAGCGCCGGCCGATGCATATGGGCCGAAATACAGGGCGTCATCGTTTCCGATTTTACGCACGATGGTCAGGGCGGGATAGGGTTGATTCAAGTCCAGGCGCAAGGCCGGATAACGTTTGTCATCTTTTAAAACCACGTTGTAGCGCGGCCGGTGGCGCTTGATCAGATTGGATTCAAGAATCAGCGCCTCCTTTTCCGTGTGGGTCAGGATGGTCTCGAAACGAACGACTCTGGTGAGCAGCAAAGTGGTTTTGGGATCATGCGGTCTTGCCTTTTGGAAGTAGGACTGCAAGCGCTTTTTCAAATTGCGCGCCTTGCCCACGTAGATGATCTGCGCGCGGTCATCGTACATCAGGTATACCCCGGGGCCGGTGCAGACGGTCTGTACTGCTCGGACGAGCGCGTCAAAGCTTTCTGTCCGGTCATTATGCCGCGTTTCAGGGGTCATGTAAGTTGCTTTACGATGGAAACACCAACTTTTGCTTGAGTTGTTTGATCTGGTCCCGCAGCTTGGCTGCCCTTTCAAAGGCCAACTCTCCGGCGGCCTCCCGCATTTGACGGTCCAATTCTTCAATGGTTTGCTCGATGGCGGCTTCGTTGCCGTATTCAGGCAAGGGCGACGCCACCGCAGGGACCTTGGCTTCATCGGCCGGGTACACCGTCTCAAACAGCGCGGTGATCTCCTTTTGGATGGATTTTGGCTCGATGCCGTGTTGCCGGTTGAAGTCCTCCTGAATGTGTCTTCGCCGCCCGGTCTCATCCATGGCCTGGCGCATGGAGGCCGTGACGGTATCTGCATAGAGCAACACTTTGCCGTGCCGGTTGCGGGCCGCCCGGCCGAAGGTTTGAATCAAGGAGCGGGCGGATCGTAAGAATCCCTCTTTATCGGCGTCGAGGATGGCCACCAACCCCACTTCGGGGATGTCAAGGCCTTCGCGTAGCAGGTTGATGCCGATGAGCACATCAAACCCGCCCATGCGCAGTTCACGGATGATCTCCATGCGCTCCAGTGTGCTGATATCCGAATGCAGATAACGTGCCCCAATGCCCATGTCCGTGTAATACTCGGTCAGATCTTCGGCCAGCCGCTTTGTCAGGGTGGTTACCAGGATACGCTGTTTGCGTTTCTTGCATTGAACGATTTCCGCATAGAGATCATCCACCTGGTGGGCCGCGGGGCGAACCACCACCTGGGGGTCGATTAGGCCTGTGGGCCGAACGATCTGTTCGATGACCGCCGGTTGCGATTGGGACAGCTCATACTGAGCCGGTGTGGCCGACACATAGATCACCTGGTTGACGCGCTCTCGCCATTCATCGAACCGCAGAGGCCGGTTGTCCAGCGCCGACGGCAGCCGGAATCCGTAGTTGACCAGCGTTTCTTTGCGTGAGCGGTCGCCTTTGTACATCGCCTGCAACTGAGGGACGGCAATATGGCTCTCGTCGAGGAACATCAGATAGTCGTCGGGAAAATAGTCGAGCAGCGTGGGCGGCGGCTCGCCGGCTTGACGGCCGGTCAAATGGCGCGAATAGTTTTCAATGCCGTTGCAGTAACCCAGTTCCTGAATCATCTCCAGATCAAAGCGCGTGCGCTCTTCCACCCGTTGCGCTTCGATCAGTTTGCCCGCGTCACGCAATTCGTCAACCCGCGGTTTAAGCTCCGCCAAGATGGTTTGGATCGCCCGTTTGAGCGTCTGGCGGGTGGTTACATAGTGACTGGCGGGAAACACGGTGGCATGCGCCAGGGTGTGCAGCACGTGTCCGCGTAATGGGTCAATCTCTTGCAAGGCATCCACGGTGTCGCCGAAAAAATCCACGCGCAAAGCCCGGCTCTCCTCGTAAGCGGGGAAGATTTCGACGCGGTCGCCCCGGACCCTGAAGGTACCCCGATGAAAATCCATATCGTTGCGTTGATAGTGCATGGCCACCAGGTCCCGAAGCAACTGTTGCCGGGGATATTCATCATCCTGGCGCAGATCGATGCGCATCTCCAAATAATCTTCGGGAGCCCCCAGACCGAATATGCACGAAACGCTGGCCACCACCAATACGTCCCGTCGTGAGAGCACCGAACGCGTGGCAGAATGCCGCATTTTGTCAATCATGTCATTGATGGCGGAGTCTTTCTGGATGTAGGTGTCGGTGGTGGGAATATAGGCTTCGGGCTGGTAGTAATCATAGTAACTGACAAAGTACTCCACGGCGTTTTCGGGAAACAGCGACTTGAATTCGTGATACAGTTGCGCCGCCAATGTCTTGTTGGGGGCGAGAACCAGGGTGGGCCGGTTCAACGTTTCAACGACATTGGCCATGGTAAACGTCTTGCCGGAACCGGTCACGCCTAGCAACACCTGATCCCTGGTTCCCGATCGCAGGCCTTGGCATAAACGCTCAATGGCCGCGGGCTGGTCCCCCTGGGGAGTATATTCGGATTTGATCTTGAAACGTTCCATGGCACCTTGGGATTTCGCAGGCCGCGCGTATTAAGGGTCGTTTTTCACGAAGATAAGCGGGGCGAACGGCTGATGAGGGCGACGCACATGGCCGCCATGCCCTCTCCGGCGCCAATGTACCCCAATCCCTCGGTGGTGGTGGCTTTAATGCCGATATTATCCGCTGTCGTCCGCAATGCGTCGGCCATGGCCTGCTGCATGGCCGTACGGTAGGGTGCCAGCTTGGGCGCCTGGGCGAAAATGGTGGCATCCAGATTGACCAGAGCAAAGCCCTTCTCCTGCAACAGATGTATGGTTTTCCCAAGCAATTCAATGCTGTAAATGCCTTTGAACCGCTCATCGCCATCCGGGAAATGGGTGCCGATATCACCTAAGGCAGCGGCTCCGAGAAGCGCATCGCATGCCGCGTGCACCAACACATCCGCGTCTGAGTGCCCGAGCAATCCTTTTTCAAACGGAATGGTGACCCCGCCCAGGACCAGGGGGCGGCCTGCCACCAACCGATGCACATCGTATCCCATTCCAATTCGCATAGTCACCTCGTTCCTCAATGGGGGCAACGTACAACGCCGTGCCCGGTTTTTCAAGGCGCGTAAGGCGCGTGGCCCATCATCGCGTTTGATGGGTGCTGTTTTGCCGCACGGAAAAAGCCCCATTGTTGCAAACGCCATGTTTTTGCTATAAAAGTGCGATACTTCATAAAATCGAGCGACTGGACGCAAGTCAATGAATATGAGATCGCCCACGGTCGAAACTGCCCGCGCGAAAACCGAGTTCTACAACGTGGTCACCAGTAAGGACGGGGCTGTCGGCATCCAATTCATCGGCCGGATCGACCATCAGGTAGCAGCGGTGATCCTGAAAATGCTTTTGGACGATGTTAAACACCGCCGTCCGCGCCAGGTGACCGTGGATCTGAACCGCGTAACCTATTTCGATGATTTCGGTGTGTTGATCCTCGCCGAGCTTCGCAATTGGCTGGATGAAAACCAAATTCCATTCCGCCTGGTCCAACCGCCTGTCAAGGCGGCTGAAATCCTTACCCTGACGAACTTTGACAATATGGATTTGTGCGCTCCCCTGCCGCGCCCCAAAGGCAACCCTATGATCGTTCGACTGGGGGATGCGGCCATCCGAACTGCCGACAATGTGCGCCATCTGGTGTCATTTCTCGGATCGGTCGTGCTTTGCATGCTGCATGCCGCGCGTCACCCTAAAAGCCTGCGCTGGGGAGATATTCTGGTGCTGATGCAGAAAACCGGGGTAGATGCCGTTCCCATTGTTGGCCTTATCAGTTTTTTACTGGGCCTGATCATGGCTTTTGTCTCCAGTCTGCAGTTGGCGCAGTTCGGCGCCAGTATTTATGTGGCCCGGCTGGTCGCCCTGTCCATGGTGTCGGAATTGGGCCCCATCATGACGGCCATCGTGGTGTCCGGTCGCTCTGGATCAGCCTTTGCCGCCGAGATCGGCTCCATGCGCATCTCAGACGAGATTGACGCGCTCTTCACCATGGGTTTTTCACCCACGCTATTTCTGGCCGTGCCGCGGATTATCGCCGCCGTGCTGGTAGTACCCCTGCTGACGCTGTTCTCGGATTTGTTCGCCATCATAGGGGGGCTGGTGATCAGTGTCACCATGCTCGATCTAACGGTGAGCACTTATGTGGATCAAACCATCAAAGCCTTGGACTTGTTTGAATTTATGTGGGGTTTGTCTAAAAGCGTCGTGTTCGCCGCGCTGATCTCCTGGATCGCCTGCCTTCGCGGCTTCGAGGTGCGCGGCGGCTCGGCCGAAGTGGGCAACGCCGCCACATCGGCGGTGGTGAGCGGCATCTTCTTGATCATTTTGTTCGACTCCATGTTTGCCGTCATCCGCAGCTATTGGTGATATGCAATGGAAGATAATGCCCAGGTCATGATAACAGTGGATCATCTGGAGGCGCGTTACGGCGACACACCGGTTTTGAAAGATGTCAGCCTGGACGTGCACAAGGGCGAAATCCTGGCTGTCATCGGCGGCAGCGGCTGCGGCAAAACGACCTTATTGCGGCATATGGTGGGCCTGCGGCAGCCCTTAAGCGGCCGCATCACCATCGACGGGATCGACATCACCAACGGCGATGAAGCGAGCTTTGCGCTGGCCCTGCAAAAAATCGGCATTCTGTTTCAAGGCGGCGCCCTTTTCGGCTCCATGACCATCGCCGAAAATGTCGCCCTGCCCATCGAGACCTACACCGACCTGCCGCAGTCAGCCGTCAACGCCTTGGTGCGCATGAAACTGTGCAGTGTCGACCTAAGAGGCTACGAAGAGCACCTGCCCTCGGAATTGAGCGGCGGCATGATCAAGCGTGCCGCCCTGGCCCGGGCCCTGGCCTTGAATCCGCAAATTCTCTTTCTGGACGAACCCACGGCCGGATTGGACCCGGTCATTTCGGCCGAAATCGAAGAGCTGATTTTGCGCATCAATCACAGCATCGGGACGACGATGGTGATCATTACCCATTCACTCAATATTATTTTTAATGTTGCGCACCGAGTCGTCATGCTGGATAAATCAGCCAGGGGGGTCGTGGCCCAGGGTGATCCCAACGAGATGAAGGTGAGCAGCCCGGATCCCCTGGTGCGTCAGTTTTTCAACCGACAAACCAGCTTGAGCAAACGGCAACTATGGCGACTTTAAGAACCAAATTCAGCGTAGGCCTCTTTCTGATTGTCGGCGTGGTCATCATCAGTGTCGGCATTATTTGGCTGGGTATGTCCAAATACCTCGAAAAGGGACAATTTTTCGTGGCCTATTTCGACGAATCGATCCAGGGTCTGGATAAAGACTCACCCGTCAAATATCGGGGTGTCTATATCGGTCGCGTGCACCATGTCGGTTTGGCCCCCGACGAGAAACTTATCGAAGTCGTGATGAAGGTGGAGACCGACCTAAAGCCCGAGGCGTTGACCAAGGATGTCGTGGCCCAACTCAAATCGGTCGGCATCACCGGGTTGATGTTCATCGAACTGGAGCACAGCGAGGATCGCGCCCAATTTGTCTATCCGCCTGCGGGAATTGTTCCGCCCTATCCCGTGGTACCCACCCAATCTTCTGAAATTACAAAATTTTTCAAGGGTATCGATGATTTATTCGCCCTTTTCAGAGCCATCGACACTCAGGAGATCTCAGACCAATTGGTCCGGACGCTGCGAAAGGTTAACCGAACCATTGACGCGGCCCAGCTCGAAACCATGGCGACGGATTTACGCCAGACGCTGCAAAACACCAAGGACTTGATTGCTTCGGACAACGCCCGGCAATTGATTGCATCCCTGCGCCGCGCTTCGGACAGTTTTGACAGTGCGGCCCAAAATGCCGACGGCGGGATCTCTGAAATACGGCAAACGATCTCCCGCCTTGAAGATGCCATTGAAAACAGCGATGACGATATTCAGCAAATGACCGCCGACCTGAAGACCTCGGCCCGGCAGTTAAAGCGCGCCATGGAAACAGCCGCCGTGCTCTTGGAAAACACCGACCGGAAAGTGGACACCATGCAACGACAGATCCTTGCAACGCTGATGAGCATCGAGCAATCCAGCAATACACTGAACCGCTTTTTGGACCGCGTTGCCGTTCAACCGTCGCAGATTGTCTTCAGCGGAAACCCGCCTGAAAAGCCTTCGGCGCCGTGACGATGGATCCGGAAACTTAAAGGAAAGTATGGATTTATGACCCACGAGGTTCCATGCATGATTGACAAGGCGAACAGGCCAAATTTTCGGCGACACGCATTGATATTGGTCCTTGCCGCATTGCTGCCGACAGCGTGCATCGGCCCCCGGTCAACGTCGGATCCGGTTTACTACTACACGCTGGAAGAAGCCGCCGAACCGCCACATTTCCAGCGGCGTCTGCCCCAGGTGGTGCGAGTGGAGCGCTTCACCGCCAACCCGCCGTTCAACTCCCAACACATCGTTTACGCGGACAAAGGACTGCATCGCAACACTTATGCCCATTTCAGATGGATCGCTCCTCCCGGAGAACTCTTCTCTTTTTTTCTAACGCGTTATCTGCAGCAAAGTGAGGCGTTCAAAGCCGTGCTCCCGCCCGACGCAAGCACGCCGCCGACACACCATGTTCACGGATGGATCGAGACTTTTCTGGAGGAGGACTACAAAGATCCGGCCCAGGCCTCTCTATCGGTCAATATTTCGCTGATCGACGGGCATAATCCCGATCCGGTCCAACGACTTATCTTCCAAAAAAGGTACCACACGAAAGCGCCCTGCAATGATAAAACACCGGCCGCCCTGTCCGAAGCCATGAGCAAGGCCGCAGCCTCGCTCAGCGCGCAAATCGCCAAAGACATCCATGAATACCTGTCGAAGGTGAATTAGAGGGCGGGAAAGAAACAGGAGATTGCCATGCCATCGCTTCGCCTGAACCAACTCGATACCTTTGCCGGCTTGCAGCAGCATGCCACCATCATGGACCATCCGGACCAGCACCTGCGCCGGCTGTTGGAAACGCCCCACCGCTTGAAAAAGTACTCTGTCCGGGGCGGTGGTCTGTTCATGGATTTTTCCAGACAGCGCCTGAACGACAGGACCCTTGAACTGCTTTTCACGCTGGAAGAGCAACTGGCGCTTCGGAAGCGATTCAACCGGATGTGCCAGGGGGACCGAATCAATGTGACGGAAAAACGCGAAGTACTTCACACGGCGACGCGCTATTTCGGCAAGCAACCCATCATGGTCCGTGGACAGGACATCATGACCGGTATCCGACGCGTACGAGACCAGATCAAACGCTTTAGCGAACAAGTGCACAGCGGTGAAATCAAAAGCGCTTCAGGCGGACCATTCCGTCACGTGGTCGTCATCGGCATCGGCGGCTCCTATCTTGGCACCGAATTTGTTTCCACTGCCCTTGCTGTTCACGCCGACAAAGGCATCACCCTGCACTATCTGTCCAATGTCGACAGCGACAACTTCGGCAGTGTGGTCAAGGCCATCGACCCGAAAACCACCTTGTGGGTGGTCATCTCCAAAAGCTACACCACGGCCGAAACATCGGCCAACACCCTGCTGGCCGAGCAGTTCATGCGCGATCAAGGGATCGATCCAGCCAAGCATATGGTCACAGTGACCAGCAAAGGAAGCCCGGGCGACGACCCCAATCGGCCGGTGCTGCAAACGTTTCACATGTTCGATTACATCGGCGGTCGCTACAGCGTCACCTCGGCCGTGGGCGGCGTGCCATTGAGCCTTTACCTGGGATATGATCGCTTCGAACAGTTTCTCAAGGGGGCTGAACAGATGGACGACCACACGCTGAACGCGCCCGTGGAGAAGAATATACCCCTGATCGCCGCCCTTGTTTCAGTCTGGAACACCACCATCTTGGGGTACCCGCAGCAGGCCATCATACCCTACGCCGCGTCCCTGGCCAAGCTGGCCCCCCATGTCCAACAGCTCAACATGGAAAGCAACGGCAAGGCCGTGGATCTGCACGGTGCGCCACTGGAACAACCGGCGGGGGTGGTGATTTTCGGTGAGCCCGGCACCAACGCCCAACACTCATTCTTCCAGTTGGCCCACCAGGGCCGCGCTTTTCCCATTGATTTCATCGGTGTGCGCACCCCCTCGTGTACCCAGTACAAAGCGCCTGCCAAGGGCGTGTCCAATCATCAGGAACTTTGGGCCAACTTGCTGGCCCAGGCCCGTGCCTTGGCCGTCGGACGCGATAGCGAAGACAAGGCGCGTGATTTTCCAGGCAACCGCCCGAGTACGATCCTGATCCTGTCGGACCTCGGCCCCGAGAACATCGGCCGACTGCTCAGCTTTTACGAAGCCCGCACCGTTTACGAGGGATTTATCTGGGGGATCAACTCATTTGATCAATTCGGTGTGGAATTGGGAAAAAAAGTGGCCGACGGCCTACGCGGCCAGATGGCCATGCGAAACGACCAACCGGACCATCCCTTCACGGGCGCGGACGATATTTCAAAAGCCTACCTGCAATTTCTGTTCGGAGAGAAGTCGATTATATCTGTGTGACCATCTCCGAAACCGGCAGGTAGCGCCATGACCGGCGCCGATCTCGACCACAGGCGGGCAACGACCTGCTCGAACCCGGCAAGTTCGCCGGTGGTGTAAAACTGTTCCATCCCAGAAGATGTTTGAAGGGTGAGAACGTCCGCCGCTTTCAATCTGCGGCTGACTTCCCTGGCCACCGCCTCCCCGGTGTCGATGATGACGATCCCGGGACCGGCGATCTCCTGGATTAAATCGGAAAGCCATGGATAGTGGGTGCATCCAAGGACCAGCGTATCCGCCCCCTGATCCAACAGCAAGCCCACATAGCGCGCTACCAGCGCACGGGTGCCCGCGCTGTTGAGCGCGAGCTGTTCCACGACTTCCACCAATCCCGGGCACGCCTGTACCACCAGTTTTTTATCTCCGCCGAAACGCGTTACCAGGGATTCAAATTTGCGGCTGCTGAGGGTTTCCCGTGTGGCCAGCACCCCCACGACACCGGATCGCGTCATGGCCAAGGCAGGCTTGATGCCGGGTTCCATACCGATAATGGGCAGCGAAAATCGCTCCCGCATCCGTGCGATGGCCGCGGCTGTCGCCGTGTTGCAAGCCACCACCACGGCTTTGGCCTTTTGGGCCGTCAGGAATTGACAAATGCAAAGAGCACGCGTTTCGATAAGTTCGGGCGGTTTATCTCCATACGGCAGATAGCGCGCATCCGCCACATATACCAGGTTTTCATAGGGCAGGTGTTCGCGGATACGCTGCAGGACCGACAAGCCGCCGATGCCTGAATCGAAGACACCTATGGGGCGACCATCGTCCATCTATTTGTGCAGTTTAAGCCG
>JABDRH010000588.1 GCA_013041835.1 Desulfatitalea sp.
GCGACCTGAAGCTGCTGGCCCAGCACTTCATCGAAAAGTACAGCCGCGAGATGGGCAAGGCGGTGAGCAAGGTCTCCGCGTACGCCATCGACCTGCTCAAAAAATACGATTTCCCCGGCAACGTGCGCGAACTGGAAAACCTCATCGAACGCTCGGTGGCCTTGTCCAACACCAATATCCTGCTGCCCGACTCCCTGGCCATGTCCATCCACAAGCGCCGCTGGATCGAAGGCGTCAAAAATCAGCGCTTCGACGTGGACGAAGTGTCCCAGGGCGTGGCCCTGGACAACATCCTGGCCGAAATCGAACGCGCCTACCTGTCCAAGGCCCTGGAGTGCACCAACGGCAACAAGAACAAGGCCGCCGACCTGCTGGGCATCACCTTCCGCTCGTTTCGCTACCGGCTGGATAAACTCAATGTGGATTAGTGTCCACCTACAAAGGGCATCTTGACATTAATTGTCAACCGCCGCGTAAATTGTTGACGGTGACCAGGACGCAGCGTACTGTAAATCCATCGGCCAAGGTTCGGTTTGATGAAAATATACAAAAAAAACAACTGTTCATCGTGAAAAACGAAACATCTCAACACCTGGCACGTGCTTTGCTTTTACCCATCGCAACGTACACTGCTTGGCAAAGGAGGTGATTTCACAACGGCCCTGGACATCGAACCATACAAACCCAAAACCGTTCAATGAAATCAAGACACCCAATTGCTTACCAATCCCATTTTTTTCACCCAAGGAGGACTTTAACATGTTTCAGAAAATGAGAACCAAGAACAAAGAAGGTTTTACCCTGATCGAGTTGATGATCGTCATCGCCATCATTGGCGTACTGGCGGCCATCGCCATTCCCCAATTCGCGGCCTACAGGATTAGGTCTTTTAACTCATCCGCTCTGGCCGACATTAGAAATTGTACTACCTCAGAGGCCGCTATTTTTGCAGACTGGCAAATGTACGCTGCGACGGGTGCTGTTGCTGTTGTTCCGCCCGCTCCGATTGCTTTTGGTGCTTTTGCTGGCGGCGTTGGCGCACTTGTCGTCGGACCGGATAATGGCGTTCCTGGCACCGTTCCAGTTCTTCAAGTTACAGCAAACGGTGCTAATCGTGGAATCCAAATTCCATTGGGTAACTTAGTGTCAATTGTCGCCGGAACCGAAGGTGTCGCCAATGCTTCCTTTACCTCCGCCTCCAAACACCTGAATGGCAATGTCTATTATGGTTCTGATGGCGATATCACCGCGATCTATTTTGACGAATTTCCCGGTAATGATGGCATTCAGCTTGCTGCAGGCGATTGTCCTGGCTCCACTGTTCAGGCCGATGACTTTACGGGCGTGGCCGGGCCTAGCGGAAATAACTGGGTCGTGCGCTAATTCTTATAACCGCCATTCATTGCAATATCTTAATTCAGGGCGCCGGTATTCGGCCGGCGCCCTTTCTCTATTGAAAGTCTGCTTTCATTCAGGCATAAGATAATTTGTCATTAAAGTATCAGGATAAACCGTCGATCTCCTTTTCTCAGGTTCAACGCGCGTCTCAAATTCAAAAGGGATAGCGCCATTTTGTCTGATTTTATACAATCTGTTTTAGGGCATGGTTATGACGATTGAAATATGTAAGTTAACGAAAAAATACCGAAGGGGCCTGCGGAGGATCTGTCTGGCTGTAGACGCATTAGACTTGGATATTAAAAAAGGTGAGGTGTTCGGGTTTCTGGGCCCCAACGGCGCGGGCAAAAGCACGGTGATCAAGTTGTTGTTGGATTTTATCCGGCCCAGTTCGGGAACGGCCAGAATCAACGGCACGGCTGCCGGTGATCCGACGGTTCGCCGTGTCGTGGGGTATCTGCCCGAGAACCCCTTTTTCTATGATCACCTGACCGCGGAGGAGATTCTCGCATTCGGCGGCAGAGCCGCGCGCATGGACAAGAAACACCTGTCCAAATGTTCGGATGCGCTTCTCGAGCGGCTGAAACTCTCCCATGCCAAAAAGCAGCGCCTGCGCACCTACTCAAAAGGGATGGTGCAGCGCACGGGACTGGCCTTGGCATTGATCCATGATCCGGAGATTTGCATTTTAGACGAGCCCATGAGCGGCCTTGATCCGCTGGGGCGAAGGATGGTCGCGGACCTGATCATCGACATGCGCAAAAATGGCAAGACGGTTTTTTTCAGCTCCCATATTCTCAGCGATATCGAAAGGGTTTGCGACCGCATCGGGATCCTCAACCGGGGGCGGCTGCTGTATTGCGGCGGCATGAAAGATCTGCCCGCCGGGACGGGCGGCCTTGAAGAGGCCTTTGTAAAGCTCATTGAAAATGATGAAGGAGCCAATGGTGGACAACATCTGGTTACTGGCTAAGATTACCTACAAAGAGGGTGTTCGGAATCGGATACTGCACGGCATTCTGATCGTTGCCTTCCTCTTTTCATTGTTTGATCTGGTATTCACCCAGATGTTCGCCCACGATATCAGCAAAGTCGCCGTGGATCTCGGCCTTTCCACCGTGTCCCTCGCCGGGCTGGCGGTTATTTTCTTCATGGGCATCAATTTGCTGGCCAAGGATTTTGAAAGAAGGACCATTTACATGGTTCTCTCACGTCCCATCGCACGATGGCAGTATGTGTTGGGCAAATTTATGGGCCTGGCGCTGATGGTCGGCACCGCTGTGTGTATTCTCGGATTCTTTACGACCGCCGCGGTAAAAACAGCCATGTGGATGGCGCCTGAACATGCCGCGCAAAATTTTTCCTGGAAGATATTCGCGGTGTCAATCGGGTTCAGTTATCTAAGCCTCATGATCGTAACCGCGCTGGCCCAGTTTTTCACCAGCATCACCACCAGTTCCTACATTGCGTTGCTCGTCACGGCCTGCACCTATTTCATCGGGCAGAATGTGGAACTTGTGCGCAAGACATTCGTTGATCAGCAAGAGACCGGTTGGGCGTTTCGCGTCCTGATTGAAGCGGTGTCCTGGATTTTCCCAAACCTGCAGGCCTTTGACTTGAAGCGAGCCGCCGGATATGGGCTGCCCATAGAACCCCTGACGCTATTATGGGTGGCCCTCTACGGCTTCGCATATATCGGGATCATCCTCTTGTTCACCGTATTTTTTTTCCAGCGCCGGGAGTTGACATGAGTAAAAAAAATGGCGTGATGCTCCTTTTCCTGTTTATTCCTCTACTGGCCACCTATTTTCTTTCCCAACGACAGGTCGCGGCCTTTCGCGCCGATTACAGCTACCGGCTGCACGCAAACATGTCCCGCCTGCCGGACATCGTCGTGGAAATCCTTGCCGGCGAATTCAAGGGACTTGTCGCGGATTATTTGCTTTTGGATGCCGCCGCTTTTATCGGCAGCAGTCAATCCCTTGAAACCTCATCGGATGAGGATTGGAATGCTGTGGCCCGCCTGTTGGAGCAAAGCAGCAGGCTTGATCCATGTTTCAGAAATACTTATATCTTGACGCAAGGGGCGCTTCCCTGGCGCGCCCATAAATATCACGAGACGATAAAAATATTGGCGCGCAGCAAACAGCATCTGTCCTGGGACTGGATTCCCGGCTTTTTCATCGGTTTCGATTCCTATTTTTTCCTGAAAGATAACTTGACGGCGTCCCAGGAACTGATGGAGGCGTCGAAGATTGAAGGCGCCCCCTTCACCTTGGCGACCCTGGCATCGAGATTGGCCTCCCAGGCCGGGCGGACAAGGGCCGCCATCGAGTTTCTGTCTGCCGTGTATGAGAATACCGAAGATCAAGATGCCAAGAACGTTATCCAAGTGCGAATTCAAGCCCTCCAAGGTGTGCAAGCGTTGCAGATAGCAGTGGGTACGTTTCAAATCCAGTTCGGCCGGAAGCCTGACACCCTCGATGAGCTGGTGGAAAAGGGAGTTCTTCCACATTTACCGGTCAATCCTTACAACAAACCCTATTCTTATGTCGATGGCAAGATCGACTTTTAAGCCCTCTATCTTTTACAAAATTGGGGTTTCACTGATGACGGCGTAGTGATCGCCGAATCTGATGATGATTTGTTTTTGGCCACTCTTGATGCACAACAGTAGTGGGCGGGTTTAAGGGCGCAGGAAAGAAATAATTCCGCCATCTTGCTTGTCTGCGGCGTTACATCCACCGGCACATATCCTGATATGCACCGGCGGATGTGCCTTGCAGACGAACCCAAATCCAGCGCATCAGGGTGGCGTCGGAGGCCGGCTGGCAGTGGATTGCGGAGGAGCCGGAATAATCGCTTGAGAGGGGAATTTTGCAATAGTGGGCGGGTTATGG
>JABDRH010000592.1 GCA_013041835.1 Desulfatitalea sp.
CGCATCTTATCAATATGCTTGAAAAAACCGATTGGGTCGTTGAAGGGTCCAGTGGCGCCGCACGCCGGTTGGGCCTCAACGCCAGCACGCTGAGATTTCGAATGAAAAAACTGGGCATCCAACGCCCTTCCCGCCGACTATACCCCAATGCCGCAAAAGCCAGAAGGTAAAAAAGATGGCCTGTAATCGACCCGATCCTTTCTCAATTAGACATTTTTATTTTCAAATTGAGAGCTGAAAACGGGATAAGGATGCAGGAAAAAAAATAATTCCCCAATCTTGCTTGTCTTTGAGCCCGTCTGCATCGTTACATCCACTTTGGTCCATTGAACCTGATATCTCTTTACGTCTCAAAACGCTCCGGCAGCGATTACATGTGGCCCTTTTTCAAGGCCGTTACCAGTAACCCGATAGCGCAGTTCGAATTGCCTGAATACTATAATTTGATAAATCCACTTAAGTGGTGTCTTAGTTCGGTACCTTCAATGCCTGTAAATGAGTCGTGATCCATCATATTTTACGGTACCCGTAATATTTTGCGGATATTGTCATGTTCCATATATTCCTTATGGTGAATGGTATTTTAGAAAATAAGGCAGGTTACGCGCTAACCTGTGTCAATGCAAATCCGGGCACGATTTTTGATAGACATAAAAGGTCTATTCTAACCAGCGCCGCCGCTGCCATGGGCAGATGATACGAGGTCGGTGAGGAGTCGATATGTCTAAATCGAAACATGTGGCGGTTGTCGGCGCCGGACTGATGGGGCATGGGATTGCCCAGGTATTTGCCTCTAAAGGTGATGAAGTTTTTTTATACGATGCCGACAAAACCATCCTTAAGCGCGCAAAGGAGAAGATACAGCGCAATCTTATGGCATTATCAGAAATTGGCCTTGTGAGCAGGGAAGAGATCACTACCATATTGGCGCATATTCGTTTAACCAGGGGCGTAAAAGAAGCCGTATCCGGCGCCCGCTTTGTTATTGAGGCAGTGCCGGAGAATCTGACGATAAAACAAAATTTATTTAAGAAAATGGAGCTTTTTTGTTCACCGATCACCATTTTGGCGACGCATACATCGGGCATCCCCATTTCGCAGATTGCGGCCAAGATTAAAAGAAAAGAACGCGTGGTAGGCGCCAGGTTCGGGAACCCACCCTACCTGATACCGTTGGTCGAAGTGGCTGGCGGCCGTGACACATCGACCGATGTCGTTGATTATACATATCGGTTGCTGAAATGCATTGGGAAAATTCCGGTGAAAATTTGCAAAGATGTTCCGGGGGGCTTAACCAATCGGCTTCAGCACACCATTTGGCGGGAAGTGATATCCAGCGTTGAAAAAGACATTGCCGACCCGCAGATCGTAGATGAGGTGATCAAAAGCAGGTTTGCGATCCGGTTGTCCGCCGCGGGATCTCATACCGATTCAACTGGCTTGGATCATACGCCTTTGGCGCATGATTCTCTACTACCTTGTCTCGATGGATCCGCTCAGATTTCCTCGATTTTATTCGATAAACAGTCGTGTGGAGAACTCGGACAAAATACTGAAACGGTTTTATCGGAATGGGACAGGACCGCCATCGATACATGCAGTCAAAAGCTCAGAGATTACCTTGTTCGGTGGATCCGTATGCATCAGCAGGAGGAGAAACAGGAGTTGAAGAAAGGAGAAAACGTTGGAATTGAGGGATGAAATATTGGATATGATAATTCAACGGGCTGCAATGATCTTCAAGAAAGACCCGGCAGAGCTCGATGAAAATGTGCATTTCATTAATGATTTGAACGCTAAGTCGGTGAATGTCGTGCAGATCATCACGATGATCGAGGCGGAGTATGACGTTCAAGTCAATTACATGCAAGTGAGAAGAAAAGAGACGATCGGCGAGGTTGCGGATTATGTGGCCGAGCTTTGCGGGGGATGATCCGGGCATTTAATCATCATTTTTAGGCGATGATCAATGGACCTTAAAAACAACAATCGTTAAGCAAGCCCAAGGGAGGATCGTGATGGCGGAAACGATCACGAAAAAGGAAACATTCGGGGATGTGGAACTTGAGACCCTCTACCGAAAAGCGAGAATACCGGCCAGCGCTGAGAAAATGGCGCACGCGGCCGGAACATCCGGGGATGATAACTGGGACGGCCTGGGTGAAAAAACGTTGGCCGGCGCCGGGTTCGGGTTTTGCCCGCCGCTTAATCCGCGGACATACGAGGCGGAACCGGGAATCATCTGCGAGCAGGACGTATCTGTGACCTTGCGTGACGGGACGACGATCTACACGGACATCTACCGGCCCGAAGGTGCGACACGGATCCCGGTCATCGTTTCCTGGAGCATGTTCGGCAAGCGGCCGGGGGATGGATTCGATGAATGGCAAATCATTGGCGTGCCACCCGGAACAGTGTCGCGAATGGCAAAATTTGAATCCCCGGACCCGGGCTTCTGGTGCCGCCAGGGATATGCCGTCGCCAATGTGGACCCCCGTGGGGTGGGAAATTCAGAGGGCGATATTAATCTGTTCGGCTCGCAAGACGCCCGCGACGGCTACGACTTCATTGAATGGGTGGCCACCCGGGACTGGTGCAGCGGCAAGGTCGGCATGGGGGGCAATTCGGGTGTGGCCATGACCCAATGGCGCATTGCCGCGGCGCAACCTCCCCATCTGACCTGTATCGCGCCCTGGGAAGGTACCGGCGATCTGTACCGGGAATCCCTTTTCCTCGGCGGCGTTCCGGCCCGGTCGTTTAATGAATTTATTCTGTCTTCTCTGGTCGGCCATGCCTATTTGGACGATACCGTGGCCATGTCCAAGAAATATCCGTTTCTGAACGAATACTGGGCGGACAAAATACCGGATTGGAAAAAAATCAAAATTCCCGTATCCACCACGGTGTGCTGGAATCACTTTCACCTGCGTGGCTCCATGGAAGGCTTCAGGCGGATTCGGTCCACCAAAAAATGGCTCCGGGCTCATCGTGAATTCGAGTGGCCGGACACCTATTCCACCTTCGGCCTGCAAGACCTTAAATCATTTTTCGACCGGTACCTTAAAGACATCCGCAACGGGTGGGAACTGACCCCGCGGGTGAGGCTGGAAGTCATGGATTCTTACGAATTCAACTACCAGACCAATCGGCCGGAAAAAGCCTTTCCTCTGAAACGGACCGAATACAAAAAGCTTTATGTCGATGCCGCTAAAAACGCGCTTTCCTTCGAACCGGTGGGCACGGAATCCAAGATCAGCTACGAAGGCGAGAAAGGATTTGTTCACTTCGACATTCCCTTTGAAGAAGAGACGGAAATCACCGGCTTTATGAAGCTTCGCCTGTGGCTGGAGGCCGAGGGCCACGACGAGATGGACCTTTTCGTCTCGATTCAGAAACTGGACAAGGACGGCAACTGGCTGCCCGTATCGGTACTGGAGGAACCCCATCCAGGCGCATGGGGCGCCATGCGGGTGTCCCGACGGGCACTGGATGAAAAATTGTCCACGGATTATCAACCGATCCAGGCCCATCAAAAGGATGAGAAGCTTTCGTCAGGGCAGATCGTCCCTGTGGACATCGAGATATGGCCCCATAGCCGGATATGGCACAAGGGCGAGCAATTGCGGGTGCGCGTGGCGGGCCATTATATCCGCGAAGGCTGGTTTGAACCGCTGATGTGGGATAC
>JABDRH010000593.1 GCA_013041835.1 Desulfatitalea sp.
CGCCAACTCCCTGGAAAACATTCGCGAAGGACTCGACCGGATCGACGCCTATTTGCGTCGTCGCAGTCACCCCTAACGGCTCTTTTTCCTGCCTCTGTAAATTTTTACTTCCGCTTTTTCAATCGTCATCAACCCGACCTGAATAACGGCTTCCACCGCTTCGATAAATGCTTCGATCTGTTCTTGGGTATCCACGATCTCCACCACAATTGGCAGATCCATGGACAGGCGCAGAATTTTACGCGTGTGAATACGGCTACTGGCACCGAAACCCATCAGGCCGCGCAGCACCGTGGCGCCCGCAAGCCCCTTCTCCTTGGCCTTGAGCACCAGCCACTCGTAGAGCGGCTGATTTTCGTACCGGTCACTTTCTCCGATAAAAATGCGCAACAGTTGGCCCTCAGGCGGCAAATTCATAGCTGTTATCTCCATATGGCAAAGACGGTCAGACGTCCCAGCAGCACGGCGGACAGGCCGAAAAACAGGTGCGCACACACATTGACCAGGGCCAGCACCACTTGCCGATCCCGCAGCAAGGCAAAGGTCTCGTTGCCGAAAGTGGAATATGTGGTAAACGAGCCCAGCAGCCCGACCATGAGAAGCAGGCGCAGATGGGCGGATATGCCGGCCTGGATGTCAATGAGTTGCGATAAGGCACCGATAAAAAAACAACCGACCACATTCACCGCAAGCGTCCCATAGGGAAAATCAATGCTCCGTGATACATTCTGGGCCCAGCCGCTCACAGCGTAACGCAGCAATGCACCTGCGAATCCGCCGATGCCCACCAGCAAAAGTTGTTGCATCCGCTCCATCCTTCCGGGTCCCAAGGGTGCAGGCAAAAAGTAATTGCACCTTCTTTTTGCCCTTTGAATGATCCATCATCATAGCGTCTCATTTGATTCAGGTCAAACCGGGCCAAAATGACACCGGCGTTGACATGGGAATCGGAGAAAAAGACCGCTTACTAGCTGCCTTGCCGATGCCTGGATAAAAAACGGAGAAAAAGTGACGGCGTCCGGACTTCAGTCTTTTCTGTCACAAAAGCTTGCGCGCTATAAGATACCAGAAAAGTTTAATATCCATGACTCAATCGTTCGGATGCGAATCATCTGAAACATCATCTTGGGCCACAACCACCAAATTGCGGCCGCCCCTTTTGGCTCGGTATAACGCTTGATCGGCTCTTTCAATCAATGTTTCCGAGGTCATGTTTTTACTGAATCCTGAAATACCGATACTGATCGTGATATGGAATTGGTTCTCGCCATGAACAAAGGGATGGTCGGCGATCATCTGTCGACATCGGTTACAAACTTTTTCAGCAGATAGTACTGATGTTCGCGGAAAGATAATGATGAACTCCTCACCACCATATCGGCCCAATATGTCACTGCCGCGCAAAGATTTATTCAGTTTCTTGGCGGTTTCGGATAAAACATAATCTCCTGCCAGGTGACCATACGTATCGTTAATCGATTTAAAATGGTCCAAATCGATGATGCACAACGTCATGTCGTCCTGATACCGGCCGAACGCCGCAATTTCACGTTGAAGCTCTTCAAAAACATAGCGCCGGTTGAATATTCCCGTGAGTTCATCCGTAAACGCCAAATCGGCCATGCGCTGCTGTACGGAAATCAAGTCGCGTTTTAGCGCCACCTTTTCCAATGCCCGATGCAATACGCGTATGAGCAAATCGCGCTTGATATCGCCTTTCCAGATATATTCGTACGCGCCTCTTTGGATCATTTTTCCAGCCAGCAACTCATCGTTCGCGATGGTTAATACAATCACTGGCAAATCGATACCCGATGCCGCCATTTTGTCCATAAATTCAATGCCGTTGCCGTCCGGCAGTTCATAATCAAGAAGAATCATATGATATTCGGACGCTTTCAACTTTTCCATTCCTTCGCCAATCGACGCGGCCATATCGACGAGATAGTTTTTCTCCTCAACGAGCATTTTGACCTTCCGAAAAAATGTTTGGTCATCTTCGATGTGCAGGATGCGAATTTTTTGATGAATATCGGCGATGGTGGTGTCGCTGTGGTGCTGCTTGATTCGATCCTGTTGGATCGTTTGGATTTTCCGAATCACCTCGGCGATCCTTTGGCTGGCAACGTCGACCTTTTTCAAATAATCTAGCATTTTACAGTCGGAATCACAGTCGCCCTTCATCATGCGGATCAGATCGATATTGCCCAATAACGTCATTAATGGTTGGTTCAATTCATGGGCAGTCGCGCCGGCCAGTTGAAAAAGCAATTTGAGACGCTCTTCTTCAATTTTGGCTTTTTGCTGGTCAATCAATTGTTGATTGGCTTCCCTCAATGCCTGGGCATTTTGCCTCAATGATATTCTTTGTCGATATAGTTCAAGAAACACCCGCACTTTGCTCTTCAGGATATAGGGATCAAATGGTTTGAACAGATAGTCCACCGCACCGGATTGATACCCGATGGACACATGCTTGTGTTCTTTGTTGATGGCCGTTACAAAAATAATGGGTGTATATCGGGTTTTTTCGTTCCGGCGCATTAATTCGGCCGTCTCAAACCCATCCATATCGGGCATTTGAACATCCATCAGCACCAAAGCAAACTCGGTGTCCAACATTAAAGCCAAGGCCTGTTGGCCTGATGTGACGGTGTACAATTGGATGTTTTCGTCCGAAAGAACAGCTTCCAAGGCAACCAGGTTCTCTGGACGGTCATCCACTGCCAGTACGTTTATTGTATCCATTTTCCACCTATTCCAACTCTATTTAACGATACATCCAGGCTCTCAACATGCTCAGCAGTCTTGATGGATCCACCGGTTTGGCCAGGTAATCACTGGCGCCCGCTTGCATACATTTGGCGCGATCCCCTTTCATGGCCTTGGCGGTCAAGGCGATGATGGGAATATCGCGGTATCGTTCCAAACGGCGTATTTGCCGAATGGCTTCATAGCCATCCAATTCGGGCATGATCATATCCATTAAAACCAAATCAGTTTCCGGGTGTTCGATAAGCTTTTCTATCCCTTGTTTTCCGTCCTTGCCGACCAAAACACACACGCCGTTATCCTGAAGAATCTGTGTCAGCGCATAGACATTGCGCATGTCGTCATCGACGATTAAAAGGGTTTTATTTTGCAAGACCGTCTCATGGTCATAAAGCTTGTGCATTATACGGCGTTTTTCTTTAGGCAAATTGCTTTCGATACGATGGAGAAAAAGAGCGGTGTCATCCAAAAGAAGCTCGGATGATCGCGGGCCCTTGACAAGGATGCTGTTGACAAATTTGGCCAGGCAATGGCGTTCTTCTTCATCGATCTCATCAGCAGTGTAAACCACTACCGGTATGCGTTCGCCTTTGGTGATCACCTGCAGCTCTTCAAAGAAGCTTTGAGAGGAAACATCCGGCAGGTCGGGGTCCAGCACGATGCCGTCAAACTGTTGGGTTGCTATCAGCGCAAAAGCATCGGAGCCGGATTTTGCAATGGTGATGACAAGATCCTCTTCACCGATAAGCGCGATGATATTTTGGATTTGGTTTTCATCCTGCATAACAATGAGAAGATCTTTTTTCGTCTTTTCCGAAATTCGATCTATTTTTCCAAAAACCCCCTTGAGCGATTGCATGTTGACCGGTTTGGTTATATAGCCGATAGCGCCCCGGGTCAGGGCATCATATTGACTCTCGTTTGCGGATATGAACTGAACCGGGATGTGACGGGTCTTTAAATTATTCTTAAGGCGCTCCATCACTTCCCATCCATCGATACCCGGCAGCCCGACGTCAAGCATTATCCCGCTCGGTGCAAAATCTTCGGCCATTTGAAGCCCTGTTTCACCATTATCGGCCGCAAGGCATTTATAGCCATTGGCTTTGGCAAAATTCATCATTAATCGAGCAGACAAGGGATCATCCTCGATGATCAGGACGGTCCGGTCTCCGGGTTTTATATCGTTACGATCATCCTCAACGACCCAGAACTTTTGCGGTTCAATGGGTTCTTGTTCAGGTGGCGGCGGCTTTTGTGTTTCCTTAACCACGGACAGCTTGGCAGCGGGCAGATCGTTACTGTCACCTGTTTGCAGCGGCAAACAGACAGAAAAGCTGCTGCCTTTGCCGGTCTCGCTTTGCAGTTGAATTTCACCCCCCAAAAGCCGGGTCAATTCCAGGGATATGGACAATCCCAACCCTGTACCGCCGAATTTCCTGCTAGTGCTGCCATCTTCCTGCAAAAAGGCTTCAAATATCATCTGCTGTTTTTCAGGTTCAATGCCCAATCCGGTATCGGTCACCTTGAAACAGATGGCTTGCTGGCAGGACAAATCGATTTGCGATAATGCAGCGGTTACAGGCGCCGGCTCTATGGATAACTTGACCGAACCAACATTGGTGAATTTAAAGGCATTGGCTAGCAGGTTTGTGATGATCTGATGTAGTTTTTGTTCGTCCGTGACAATGACGTCGACATCCAATCCGCTGCAATCGACAGAAAAGTCCAACCCTTTTTCTTCAGCCAGGACATCGAATTTATTGCGTACATCAACAATGAACTGTTCTAAAAAAAGAGGGGCGGCGACAATGGCCATATGGCCGGCTTCGATTTTCGACAAATCCAGAATGTCGTTGATCAAATTTAAAAGGCCACTGCCCGCGGAGTATATGGTTTCGACGTACTCCAACTGCTTGGATGTCAGATTGCTGCGATTATCCGCCAATATTTTGGAAAGGATAAGCATGCTGTTCAGCGGTGTTCTCAACTCGTGGGACATATTGGCCAAAAACTGGGACTTATATTTACCCGCCTGGACCAACTCCTCGGCTTTTCGTTCCAGTTCGGATTTTGCTTTTTCCAGAGCCACATTTTTTTCTTCTAAAATGATTTGCTGTTTTAACAGGCGGCCTTCTGATTCTTGAAGATCTCCGGAATGTTTTTTCAAAAGTCTGTTCTTTTTCTGAAGCTCCTCTTCACGAACTTTCAATTCAAGGGCCTGAAGCTGCTTTTGTTCAAGCAACTCCTTTAAGGTGTTTCGCCCTTGGACGACACGAAAAGCAGTGGCGATTGAATCGGCTGTTTGCTTCAGAAAAGAGATGATTTCGTTGCCGGGTTTTTGCATAAAGCCCAGCTCGATGACGCCCACGCAGAGCCCTTCGAATACCAAAGGGGTCGCAACCAAAACGCTTGGACATATCAGCCCGATACACGTGCCGACCATTATGTTGCCGGCCGGCAAATCGGATAGTTGAATGATCTCTTGCTCCAGGGCTGCCTGCCCCACCAGGTCTTCTCCAAAGTGTATTGACTGAGCGATTTCACCGGTTCTTTGCAATGCATAACTTCCAGTCAATTGTAGTGTGTCTTTTTTGACAACGGTATAGATTGCACCGACTTGTGCGTTGAGATATTTACCCAAAATAGTGATGACATTTCGGCTCAGCTCCGGAATATCCATTTCACCACGCATGCGGTTATTCAATTCGGCCTGACCGCTTTTGTACCAATTTTCGCGTTTGGCTTTATGATTGGCGCATTTCAGGCTCGCCACCATTTGATTGAAAGATTCAGCTAATTCTCCGATTTCGTTCCGAGTCGTGATAGCAATGTTTTGATCGAGATCTCCCGCCGCAATTTTTCGCGTGGCGGAAGACAAATCAAGCAACGGTCTGAAAGTGCGGCGCGTCAAAGGTACTGAAATTATAATCACCAGCAAAATAGTCCCCAGCAGCAATCCGGTCATGATTAAACCTAAATTATGGGCAGCGGAAAAGGCGGCCTGAACATCCACTTCGGCAATAACCGCCCAATGAACCGTCGCGATATCAAGATCGCGGCACACCCCCAGAGCTTTATCGCTGAATGGGCCTTTGTAAATCGTTACCCTTGGGCTTTCATCTTGACCCAAAAGCGCATAATTTAAATTTTTATTTTGCCAAATACGCGTTAGTTCGGTGTCAATCTTTAGGTTCAGTACGCCTCGGTCATCCGTAAAATGGCACTTGCTGCGCATCACGCCATCCATACCAACCAGGTATGTATGTCCTACGCCTTTGAAGAGATAGTTTTGCCGCAACATGGCATCGATTCGTTGATTGCTTATACTGAAAACAATCAAACCGATCTTTTGCCCTACGTCATTGACCAAAATATTGATCAAAAAGCCTGTGATGGCATTGTCCATGGGGGCATAGCGTTCATAATCCGAGAAAACGGGCTGGCCGCTGTTCCACGCATTCTGCGTAGCCACAGCCAAACGCGTGTGGTTGAAACCACCTGAAAACAAGTTAACGCCCAAATCACTTCTTTGCGCCACTGAAAAAATGATATTGCCTGCGGTGTCCACCAAAAGGACGTCCATATAAGCATAATTATGGCAAAAGTTTTTTAAGCCAACGGCATATTCGTCCACAGTAGCGGCCCACGCATAGCCATTTACAAAATCCTTTGCGGTCAACCCGCTTGTTTCATGCGCCTTGACCAACTTGGTCAATAAGCCTACATTGGCAAGATTTTCGGACTCTTGTTTCAAATCCAAAAGTATACGATCGAAATAGCTCCGGATTTGCTCCGTGCTGAAATCCGCAGCAGTGATCAGCGTGTCCATGGATAGGCGCTCCAAGCTCGACCTGGCGTGACGATAACTGATCACACTGACCAAGGTCAGTGGTATGACCGAAAGGGCCAAAAACCAGAACAAAATGGCACGACTAAGCCCCTTTCGACGAAACCAGCGCCAACCGGTGCTCGAGATATTCTCATCGGTATTTTTCAGGTCCCTGTTCATGGACTATCCTCTTTGGCAATCCCGATATGGAACTTTCGCTGATATTATCATTGCAACACGGATGATAGGTCAATCGACTTTTTCCCAATTTTCCCCCCAGGATTGATAATAAGTGTGCAAGAATTCTTCCCATTGGTCCTGCGACCGGAAGACCGGATAGGGCTGGGGGCGGATTCTTTCTTCAGACTGCCACACGATTTCAAATTGACCATTTTCCATCAGTCTTCCGATCCGCGCATGTCTCCATGTATGGTTGTTCTCAAGATCGATCGTGATTTCGCCTTCGGCAGTGTCAATGCTTCTGCCCTTTAACGTTTGCAACACTTTTTTTGGGGTATCCGTTCCGGCCTCTTTTACGGCCTGTGCCCAGAACAACACGGACGAATAGGCGGCGACCATGGCATCGGAAATCGTGGCGGAAGCGCCGTATTTGGCTTTGTAGGCGCGAACCCATTGCCTATTTTTCACCGTATCGATACTCTGAAAATAGCTCCAGCAGGCGAAATGCCCTTCGGCAATTTTGGCGCCGATCACCTCGACCTCCTTTTCCGCGATACTAAAGGATATCACCGCAGTGGTGTCGGCCGTAATCCCGGCATAAGATAGATCACGAAAAAATTCACGATTTGTTCCGCCGTTAATGGTATTGAAAATGACATCCGGTTTGGTGGTTTTGATCTGCTCAATCACGTGTTGGGTTTGGGTCGCACCCAGTTTGAGATAGGTCTCTCCAACGATCCGGGCTCCCAATAGGGCTGCTTCAGCCTTTATGATTTCATTGGCGGCCCGGGGAAATATATACTCTGATCCAACCAGGTAAAAACGTCTTCCCACATGTTCACATGCCCATCGAACGGCCGGAATAATTTGTTGATTGGGCGCGGCGCCGGTATAAATAATGTTGGGGGAATTTTCCAAACCTTCATACTGGACTGAGTAAAAGAGCAGGTGGTTATACTTTTCGATGATCGGTTTGATGGTTTTTCGACTGGCCGTTGTCCAACAGCCGAATATGGCGCTGACCTTTTCATGCCGTATCAAGCGTTCAGCTTCGACTGCAAATGTGGGCCAGTCGGATCGGCCGTCCGCAATCACCGGATCTATATGCCTCCCATCGATGCCGCCTCGCCGGTTGATGTGTTCAATGGCCAGAAGGGTGGCATTTTTGACATGCCGTTCGCTGATTGCCATTGTGCCGGTGAGCGAGTGCAGCACACCGACACGAATTATATTGGAAGACTTTTTGTTCTCCCATACCCATCCGCCGATCAGGACCGATAGACACACGGTGAGTGCTGACACGATGTATTTGGTTTTCATTTCCAAGTCTTCATTTTTGACCGGCTATTGTTTTGTTATCTCGGTTGAAAAATCGTTATCCGCAAATGCATCGATATTGATCGGATCTCTTAAAATCCCGCCTTCAATGGCATAGTCCATGATCTGCTTTAGCCCTTTCTTGTCCACATTCAAATTGTAGTAATTGATCACATTCAGGTCCGGCCGAAGACTTTGAAATATGGCTTCCTGGGTATGATCAGGGATATGCTTGCGAATCATGTTCGATATGGCGATTAAATCCCGCCCTCCTTTTTTTCTGGCCTTCTCAATATCCATTCCAGATTTGTGGATATAATAGATCACCTCGCCCAATGCTTCTTTTTTTTCTTTGATGCATCTGTCTTTTGCAACGGCGATGCTATCGATATGCCCCTTGGGCCATGGCATGACATCCTTGGAATACCAGGCGACACGCCCAAACCCTTGAGTTTCGACGACATCGACCCAGGGCAGTGATTGTTCAAAGGCAGCGGGGATTTTACGGCTGTTTTTCTTTTTAATATGGGAGGGCGAAAGTGACGGTGCCACTTCCAGCGCCAAAACATCTCTTGTCCTGTCAAAACCGAGACCGAGTGTCAGACCATGGTCTTTGAGGTATTTATAGAGTATTACCGTATGCGTGGATAAAAAATATGGAACCCCGCATATTACAGGACCACCGCTTGATTCCTTGGCTGCCTTGAATGCCTCGGCGGTCTTATAATCCGGTTTTCGCTGTATCAGAGGTTGGTTCAACTGAATCCTTGCACTCAAGATATCATTGACCGCCAGTGCATTGCCGTCCCGATGCATCAAGCTGACCCAGCGAAAATCCGGTTTTTCAATAAACATCTCCATGGCCAGAGGGCAAACCATGAAAGCCATATCGACATCATCCGAAAGGAAGCGGGGACGGATCAAGTTCCACCCCTTATGCTGTTCGATGGAAAAGTCGGCCTTTTTCATCTGATTGCGATATTTTTCATAGGCAAGGATTGCCGCGTAGTGGTCCGCCAACGGCACATAAATTGCTTTGATGGTTTTTTTGGGTGTGGCTGCCTGTGACGCCGCGCCCGCTTTCGCAATGCCGAGGGTTGCGCCAAGCGAAACCATCAATATGCAAACAAACAGCATCACACGATACATTCCATCGCTTAACCACCGATGTGTTGACCGTTTGAATGCCGAGGATATCATGTTCATATCTCACCTGATATTTTCACGAATCGTATTGATTCCAGATTTTTTTGGATCTTCGCAATACGTGATCCATAGGCATCCGAAAAAAATGCCTCAAAATCATATCGGCATGTTTTCGGTTAACTGAAGATTAAAATGAACCTTGATATCGTAGAAAAATAATGAGTTAGGGCGTAGGACAGAAATAATTCCCCCAAATTGCGCCGGATTTGGGTTCGTCTGCGGCGTTACATCCGCCGGTGCATATCAGGATATGTGCCGGTGGATGTAACGC
>JABDRH010000595.1 GCA_013041835.1 Desulfatitalea sp.
CGCCAACGCCCCAATGTCTTCTGGATGGAGCGCTTAGGTGCTAGGGTTGTATCGGTGCAGGACGGCACCCGCATTCTCAAGGATGCCATCAACGAAGCCTTCCGGGACTGGGTCTCCAACATGGACACGACCCACTATGTCCTGGGAACGGCCTGCGGACCGCACCCCTTTCCCGAGATGGTCACCTATTTTCAATCCATTCTCGGCCGGGAGGCCCGGGCGCAGATCCTTGAGCAGGCCGGACGCCTGCCCGGTCGCGTCTACGCTTGCGTAGGCGGCGGTTCCAACGCCATGGGGCTTTTTTCCGGCTTCATGGACGATGCGGTCGAATTGGTGGGCGTAGAGGCCGGGGGCCGGGGATTGACCAGCGGCGCCCACGCCTCCCGCCTCAAATCGGCCGACGCCAGCCTCGGCGTGGCCCAGGGATATAAGACCTACTTTTTGCAGGATGACGACGGCCAGATGCGCGAGACCCACAGCATTGCCGCCGGCTTGGACTACGTGGGCGTCTCGCCCATCCTGGCCCATCTGAAGGAGAGCGGCCGGGCCCGCTTCGAGGCCGCGACCGACCGGGAGGTGGTAGACGCCATGGCCTTGAGCATGCGACTTGAGGGGCTTATTCCGGCCCTCGAGTCGGCCCACGCCTTTGTTCAGGCGTTTAAAGAGGCGCCCCACCTGCCTTCCGACGAGGTTATCATCATCAATCAATCGGGCCGGGGCGACAAAGATATTTTCACCGTGGCCGACGCCTTCGATGATCCCAAGTGGCAGGCGTTTATCATCGAGAAGGCGGAGCAGTATAAGAACTGAAGCATTATCGGCATGCTTTTTTTTAAACGCAAGACAAGATAAGCAAGCAGGGCGAATAAGATGCTGGAAGCCTACATCAAAGAGAAATTGAAAGAGAAGAAAATCTTGTTGATGACCCATATCGTCATCGGATACCCTTCGCTGGCGGATTCCTTTGAGATTGTCAGGGCCATGGTGGCGGCCGGGGTGGACTTGGTGGAATTGCAGATTCCCTTTTCCGAGCCTATTGCAGACGGGCCGGTCATTCTCCGGGCCAATCAGGGCGCCTTGGCCGGTGGCGTACGCGTGAGTGAATGCCTCGATTTCGCCCGGCAGGCGGCCGGGCAGTTCGACATCCCCTTTTTACTCATGACTTACTACAACATCCTTTTTAAGTACGGCGTGGACCGCTTTGCCCATACCATGGCGGATGCCGGGCTGCACGCAGCGATCGTGCCGGATTTGCCTTTCGAAGAGGGCGGTGCGTATCTTCAGGCCATGGGGCGACACCGGCTCGCCCCCATTTTTATTTTCGCCCCTACCAGCAGCGACGCCCGCATGCAGGCCATCGCCCGGCACGCGGCGGGTTTTGTCTACTGCGTGGCCCGAAAGGGCGTGACCGGGCAACGGACCGACTTTTCCCAGGAGCTGCAAGCCTATTTGGACCGTTGTCGCAAGGCCACGCCCCTGCCCCTGGCTTTAGGCTTCGGCGTCGCAGACCGCGCCGACGTCGATTTTCTCACCGGCAAGGCCGACATCGCCGTTGTCGGTACCCGGACCATTCGCATCATTGAAGAACAAGGCATCGGCGCGGTCGGCGGTTTTATCGGCGGGTTGCGATGAGCAACCCATGGCGCGGGGCGCATCGGTTTATGCCGAGGCGCATAGGGCTCGCGCAAAAAAAACTTCACATTTTCATGCGCCGATCCATCTGACCCGGCTGCGTTACAAAAATACAGAATATCTCGATATTCTTTAATTTTTGTGCCTTGCCGGGTGAGCGCCGCAACACCTAAAAATGTAAATTTATTTTTGCGGGAACCCTTAGGCCAAATCAAGAACGATGTCCCCGGTGGACTGAAACGGACAAAGCGCTAAAAATCTGATGTGTTACGTGAAAACACCAGCCGATCGACTCAAGTCCGCCTTCCGCGATCTTCCTTTCGCCGGTGGTGGTTTACCGGGGGTGGGTGGTGAAATCAAGGCTGAACCCGAGCATTTCCAGGTGGAAGAAATGCTTCCCTATGAACCTTGCGGAGACGGGGAGCACCTATTTGTCACCGTGCGACGCAAGCAGTGGAACACCGCCGACGTGGCCGCGGCCTTGGGCAAGTGCTTTGGCTTGAAAAACGTGCAGATCGGCTGGGGTGGCCGCAAGGACAAGCAGGCCGTCACCACACAGACCTTTTCCCTATTGCTGCCCCTGGACCTGGACCTGGAACGGATCCGCGTTCGACTATCACAGTTGCCTTTTGAGATCCTGGGCCTTTCGCGTCACCGCAACAAGATCAAGACCGGCCACGTGGCTGCCAACCGCTTCCGCATTCTGCTCTCCAAGGTGGATGCCCAGGCGTTTCCCAGGGCCGCGGCCATTGCCGAAAAGCTGCGCCGAATCGGCGTGCCCAACTTCTACGGCGTACAACGTTTTGGCCAGGGCATGGCCAACATCGACCGCGCCATGGCCATGGTCGACCAGGGACGGCCGGCGCGTGGCAAAAAGGATGATCTCATGGTGTCGGCCTTGCAGGGTGCGTTATTTAACATCTGGCTGGTCCAACGTTTGGCGCGGGGGGAGGGCCGTACGGTTTTGCCGGGTGACGTTGCTCAAAAAGCCGACAGCGGCGGGCTCTTCGTGGTGGAGGATGTGGCCGAAGCCCAGCAACGCTTCAACGCCGGCGCCATCCTTTACACCGGCCCGATTTTCGGACCCAAAATGAAGGCCCCGGCCGGCCGCGCCGCAGTTCATGAACAGCAGCTACTGGCGTCGTACGACCTTGATCTTGCGACCTTCAAACGGCTGCGGGCACCCGGAGCCCGTCGCAAGGCCCTGCTGCGTCTGGACGATTTGGAGATCATACCCGATGCACAAGGCCTGTGGTTCGCCTTCACGCTGCCGCCGGGGGCCTATGCCACGGTAGTCATGCGCGAGTTTCTGCGGGTAGAATGATCGACTACCTTTAAAAAAATGTAAAAATAGGGTAAGACCGCCTGAATCTATTCTCAACCGGCAGGATCGATGCCGCTGGAGGTTGTTACATGGGGTCGCTAAGCCGTTGGGTTGTCTTTTTAACTGTTTTCTTATGTATTTACGGCGCATTTCATCTTTATGTGCTGGTAAAGGTGCGGCGTAGCCTTTACTTGGAAGGCTGGAGTTATATCCTGCTCTTCGTCGTGCTGGTATTTTTAATGATCGCCCCACTTCAGGCCCGTTTTTTATATCACCAGGGTTACGACGTCGCGGGCCTGATTACCAGTTGGATCGCCTATTTGTGGATGGGGTACCTGTTTATCTTCACTTGTATCGGCGCGCCCATCGACCTCTACCATTTGGCCTTGGGCGGCGTGCAAAACCTGTTTGATGCGGATTTGACACAACTGATGTTGTCCCGCCGTCAAAATTTCATTATCTCGGCGCTTCTGGCCGGCTGCTTATGTGTGTATGGCGCGTTTTCAACCTATCATGTCAACGTGGAGACGGTAACGATTCACAGCACCAAAATTCCTCCCGGCAGGCCGCTGTGCGTGGTGCAAATATCCGACCTGCACCTGGGGCCCATGTTTATCCCAGGGCGCATGAATCAAATCCTGGCTGAAATCCGCACCGCCCAACCGGACATCCTGGTTTCCACGGGCGATCTTATCGACGGTCCCATGCTGGGAAAGCCCCTTACGGCGCAGGTGCTCAACGCGTTGCCGACGCCCATGGGCAAATTCGCGGTCACCGGCAATCACGAGTCCTACATGGGTGAAGCGGAAGCCGAGGCCTTTACCAGGGCCGCCGGCTTCAAACTGCTCCACAACGCGGCTGTCACGGTTGAGAACCTGATCACCATTGCCGGGGAAGATGACCCTTCTTTCGGACCGGTGGAAAATTCTACCAAAGCGCATTGGTCCGCCGCCGTGCAAAAGGACAGGTTCACCCTCCTGCTCAAACATATTCCCGATGTGGCAGCGCCGGATCAAGCGCCTTTCGACCTGCAGCTCTCCGGGCACACCCACCAAGGACAAATATTCCCCTTTAGCCTGCTGGTCGGCATGGTCTACCCCATGAATGCCGGCTTGTACGCCCTGAGCGACGGCCGCCGGCTTTATGTCTCCCGCGGTACCGGTACGTGGGGGCCCCCCTTTCGCATCCTGGCCCCGCCTGAAATCACCGTGATCCACCTGGTGCCCACCGCCACGACGAAACAACCTTGACCGGACCTTCCGGGATAACCGGCAACCCCGAGGCACAGCCTGCACCATTAGGTATATTCTTGACATGGCCACCCATCTTGACTATAGACCCATCTTTGGTTTCGGGGGAGGCCCTCAAGGTGTTCATCTATCGCAGGGCTTATGTTTTGCTTCGGGGGAAGCACGCTAACTATCAATTTCTCAATGCTGGACGAGCACCCCATGGGCGTGATGGAACAACTTGCGCAGCATAAGGCAGCCATCGTCAAGCGCTGGTTCGACACGGTCGCGGCGACTTACCCCGCCGAAACCGCACGCTTTCTGCG
>JABDRH010000601.1 GCA_013041835.1 Desulfatitalea sp.
GGCCAACATCAATTTGCTCAGTGAAGTTACCCTGGCCCGGGCGTTGCATGCCGAGGGCGTGGGGCTCTACCGTTCCGAGTTTCCCTTCATCGTACGATCCATCCTGCCCACCGAAGAGGAGCAGCGCCGCGTCTATGAACAGCTTTTCGAACAGATGGACGGCCGACCGGTGTATGTGCGGACCCTGGACGTGGGCGGCGACAAGATACTGCCCTACCTGAATTTGCCAGAAGAAGCGAACCCAGAACTGGGATTACGCTCCATCCGCTTTCTGCTCAAGCATCAGGATGTGTTCGACCAGCAGCTCCGGGCCATTCTACGCGCCGGCCATAAATTGGAGCGGGTGGGCATCATGTTTCCCATGATCTCCTCACTGGATGACTTTGAGCAGGCCCGCCAGGCCGTGTATGATGTCATGACGGACTTGGCGCGCGAAGGGCTCGATCACGCACAAAATCCCGCCATCGGGGCCATGATCGAAATGCCGTCGGTCTTGGCGGTGATCGACGAGTTGGCTGCCGCCGCCGATTTTTTCTCCATCGGCACGAACGATTTCATCCAATACATGCTCGCGGTGGATCGTACCAACGAAAAGGTCGCCCACTACTATCAACCGTTTCATCCCGCCATTCTCAGGACACTCGCGCACCTGGTGGCACGTGTAAGGAGCTTCGGAAAGGCAGTCTCAGTCTGCGGAGAGGTCGCCCATGATACCGAATATATTCCGTTTTTATTGGGCATCGGCATTCGTCGGCTAAGTGTCGACCCACAGTTTTTGCCGACCGTGCAACACACCATTTCCGAAATCTCTCTTGCCCGTGCGCAATCTTATGCCCAAGCGTTGCTCGCCGCCCCATCCCTTCGCCAAGTAACGGCAATCAAACAAGCGTGGACCTTTTGAAATCTGCCGGTCACAATGGGAATGTTCACTGTTTGCATTGAAATCGTTCAAGATGTTTCCGCCAATGGCCGATAAGAAAATGTAATGCGCTCACTTGCTTGATGACGGAACGGCATATTATGCATAAGCCAACGGGTGTCCCCATGACGACCGCACCATCTGTAAATGATGAACAAATTCAGTCGCTGATTCGCAGAGGCCGGACTGATGAGGCCATCGAATTGTTGGCCAAATCAGCCATCAACGCCGCCAGACAGAACAACTTCGAAATGGCGGAAAGCTGCCGCGACCAGATGTACGAACTGGACAGCATGGCCCTTGCCGCCATCGTCTCGGTCAACGAAATCATTGAGATCGAAAAGAGCAAGGCGCTTACCCCTGACCGACGCCGCTTGTGGGCGTGCTTTCTCAAAGGGCTTGACTTGGAGGAGGCCAACGCGTTTTTCTTTTCCCTGAAGGAGTTCAAGGCCGAACCGGAGCAGACGATACTGCGGCAGGGCGAAACCAATGATCGGCTTTATCTTGTCAACAGCGGCCAACTGCGCATCATTCATGACAACGAGGACAAACAGATCCTGATACAGACCATCGGGGCCGGTGACATCTTTGGCGAAGATACCTTTTTTTCCATCAATGTGTGCATCGCCTCGGTCATCACCAATAGCGCCGCGCGCATCAGCTACCTGGAACGGGATCGGCTCGAAGGTATGAAGATCCAATATTCCCACCTGGAAAACCACCTGATGAAGATTTGCGGCACGGGCCAGAAGCTTTTCAGTTGGGTCAAGAACAAGGGCATCGATCGCAGAACCTATCGACGCATCAACTTTCCCACCAAGATATCGTTTCAGATTCTCTCCGCAGACAAGAAGGCGCTCATGCAGCGTGCGGTAACCGCGGAACTTTGGGACCTATCCAAAACCGGTCTCTCTTTTTATTTCCAATCCAAGAACAGGCAGGCGGTACAGCGTCTCATGGGAAAAACCATCGGCGTGCGCTTTTCCGTGGGCGAGGGTGAGCAAAGCAAAGTGTTAGCCCTGACCGGCACTGTGCAGGGGGTGCAGAACCATCCCCTGGATGAATACTCCGTGCATCTGAAACTGCGTCGCAACTTCAGCGACGATGCCATGCGTACCCTGAGACGCCTCTCCGATGGTAAATAAAATCAAGGGTTTTTAGATACAATCTTCGAGCGGTTTGTTGGGTTTCGCTTCGCTCTACCCAACCTACAATTTTCGGTCATCTTTTTAATGCAACATTGGGTTTAGCAGCGACGGTTGGGTTGAATGAAATGAAACCCAACGCAGAAGCTAGAAACCGAACTTTTGATTCTCGCCGAAGGGAAAACCGCGCACCGTCAAATAGTGGTGTAGTACTGATTTGTACCAGCGGTTTTTCAAGCGGTGATCCAACCATAAGAATTCTTGCACCACCTGGGGGTCCAGGAAGGGATAGCGCGCTTCCAGGCCGTGGGCGCCGGCCACGTATTCTTCCTTGCACAGGTAGGAGAGCATGGAACTGTCGTAGAAGCTGGGCCAGGGGAAAATGGAGGTCAGGTCGGCCGGAAAGCGGCCGCCGAAGGTGCTGTGGGGATAGATTTTATGGCCGTTGAAGCCGTAGTCGGCAAAGATCTCGTCGGCCCCCTGGCCGGAAAGGTAGATCTTGCGGTCGTCGCGGCGGGCGCAGGCCGCCACCATGCTCAGGCTGACGGCGCCGTGGTCGTCCCGCAGGTCCAGGCCGAATTCGTTGTAGTCGCTGGAGCCGGAGAAAATGCGGTATTGAAACGGCTCCACGTGGGTTTTCAGGAAACGGTGGGCTTCGGCGCGCGCTTCCGGCGCGTCGGCCAGCCATTCGCTTTTGGCCACGGGTTGGATGCGGGCGTGGCGCTGGTCGAGCACTTCCCGGTTCTCCCGGCCCAGCAGGGTGTAGGCCTTGAACGGCACCTGTTGGGTGAGCAGTTCGCAGGCGATGGCGCCGCTGTCGTAGCCGCTGCTCAAACCGATGAAGATTTTTTCACGCACATTGGCCACGGCCCGCTTGTGCACGGCATGGGTGAACGCCGTCATCCAGTCGTCGAAGCCGGTCTTTTCCTGCCGGTGGATGTCGAAGTCAAAGACCGGGCGGCGCTCTTTGAGGGTCAGATCGTTCAAGTCCATGATCAGGGTCGTGTTGGCCGCCACTTTCTCTGGCTGTTTGAAGCCCAGTTCCGATAGGGCCGAGGCATAGCTGGCCACGCCCACGGCAGCGCCCTGTACGTCCATCCACAGGGGTTTGGTGGCGAAGACATCGGTGCTGATCATCAGGGTCTGGGTATGAAAATCGGCCAACACCAGGGCGAATTCACCGTCCAGATGCCGGGTGAACGCCGGGCCGTATTGTTCGTAGAGAGGAATCAGGCATCGGGCATCGTTGTCATAATCGCCGAATTGCCGGTAATTGTAGATTTCGCCGTTGAACAGACACCACACCTGCTGATCCCGGCTGACCATGGGTTGGGGGGTAAAAGCGCCGGTGATGCTTAGCAGATTGTGCACAAAGGCATGGGCGCCGCGGTGCATCTCGCTGGTGTGGTCCGGCCCCCGGCGCTGGATGTAACGGTTGACGTGGGCCAGATCGGCAATGGATCGGTTGGTGAAAATGAAGCCGCACATTACAGCACGCTTTTCCAGAAATCGACCACCGAGCGGGTCTCGCGCTGGCGGGTCAGGGGCGCCGTGGTTTCCAGGCCTTTGGCGCGCAGGGGCTCCCATGCGGCCGAACCGCCGTTGAGCAGGTTGTCCAGCAGCGGCGCCACGGCATAGGCCAGGCTGACGTAGTCGCCGTTGGGCGCCAGGATGCAATTCTCTCCGTTTACCAGCAACTCCCTACCGCCCACGCCGTCGAAGCCCGCCACTACAGTGCCGGCTGCCATGGCCTCCATGCAACTGGTCGGAAAACCTTCGGCGGGAGAAAGATTTAAAAAGATCGACGCGCTGCACACCTCGCGGGCGTAGTCGTTTTGGGGCAGACCGGTGAGCGGCCGCCATTGAATGCGTTCGGTGTAATCGCGATTACGCGCCGCGAGCAATCGCTGAAGCGGTTCGATGCAGGCCGCCTTGCGCTGGATGTAGGCCACTCGGTGTTGCTTTTGTTCGGGAACATAGCGAAAGCGGTCGCCGTCGATGGCCGAGTCGAGCAGGTGGATGGGCAGGCGCATGGCCCAGGAGACCATCCGGCCGATGAAGGGCGAGACCACCATGACCCGTTCGATATTGAAATGGCGCCAGTCCATTTCGTCGGGCAGGCTTTTGAAGATGTAGTCCCAGTTCAGGGCGATGACAAAGCGCCGACAGGCCACGTCGCGCAGGGCATGCATGATCTGGGGCTGCCCTTCGGGAATCACCACCACGTCCCGCTCGGTGAGACGGGTGTCGTCCCAATAAACGATAGGGGCCTCCGGCTGGTCGGGCGCCTTGAACCCCCCCTGCTGGTGTAAGATGGCGGCGCTGAAGCCGTTTTGGGCAAGGGCCGCGACATGGCGGTAGAGGCGCCGGATACCGGCTGAAAGCAAAGGGATATCCGGGCAAAAGTAGAAAATGCGGCCTTTGGTCTGGGGTGCGGATGTGCGACTGGTTGTGACTGTTTCAGCGGGTGGCTCGGCCACCAGGATATCGTTGCGGCCGTAGGGGACCGATTCGGGCGTGCTGTGGGCATCGCTGAAACGGTAGCCCGGATCGATGGATGTGATTACCGAGCGCACTTGATCTTCATGGATGCCGAATTCTTGTTCAAACAGGCGCCGGTCGTCGATGAGCAGGGTGTGCCGGCGAATGGGGTGGCGCTGGATGGCCCTCAGCTCCTCCAACAAAGGGTAGGGCGCACCGCCGCCGTCCAGGCCGCCGCCAGTACGGTGGGCGTCGAGCCAGAAGGTGGCCGGCGTGTCGAGGTCGGCCAGGATTTGCGACAGGGCTGACAGGCTTTCGCCATGGATGATGGTCACGCGCGGATCGTCGGCGAATCGGGCCCGGTTAAATTCCGCCAGGTCGCCGTTTTGTTCCACGCTGATCACCGTGTTGAATCCGGCGCGCAATGCGGCCTTGACGCCCCTGCCCAGGGCGGTTCCCGTCTCAATAAAGACCGGGTTTAGGTGGCTTTTGAAAAGATCGATCAGCATGTCGATATGCGTTTCGATGTCGTTGCGCAGGACGAAAATGGGCTGGAAATAGTCCAGGTCGCGGTAGGTTTCCGATTCGGCGTGCTTGCCGGCCGAGGCCAGCACTTCCCATCCGGCCACCAGGTGCGGGAAACGCACCTTGCCGTAGATGCGATGGGCATTCCATACGATGGTGTCCTCGCGCATGGGCACCGATAGGAATAACAGGCCGTCCTGCCTGACCTTGGTGCGCAACATCCGCATGGCCGCCAGGTCGCCGTCCGGATCAAGAGGGTCGCCGTAGCGGCCCAGTCCGGTGTGCTCGAAGGTGGAGATGGCGATGGCGGCATCGTACAGTTGCGTGGACCGGCCCAACGCTTCCACGGTCAGCGTATCATGGTCGGGATGATCCGACCGGATCTTTTCAAACTCCACGGTGGTCGGCCGCGCCCCCCGGGCCAGGCAGACCGCCTCGTAAAAGGGCACCTGGGAGCCCATGACCAGGACACGCTGGCCGGTGATGGGAAAGCGGTCGAGCATTTGGTAGAGCCACTGGTCGGTGTCGCCGTAATTGCATGCCTCCCGCCGATGCGCCTTTTCCATCAGCCGGTCCATCAGCGTGCGGTCGTAGTGCAGATTTGCGTCGCGCCCGGATTCGTCGAAATAGCCTTCTGTTACCGGGATTTGTCCGCCCATGGTATAGGCGGCCCGCAGGGTTTCGGGCATGGCGCGCGGTGGCGTCACCGGCGCTGAGCGGTGCTGCGATCCGGCGCCGGCCGCTTTGAGCAAGTTCACCAGTTGGGCAAAGGAACTGCCTTCATGAAAAATGCGAAAATCAGTGCGGGCCAGCAGGTGAATATCAATGATGGCTTCCCGGATGGCGGCGTTGGAGGTGAGGGTATTGTTGGTCCAGTCGGCCGTGGGGTCTGCCCGCCGCACGCAGTCTGTTTTGGGGCGGACAATGATGTTGTGGGGGAAATAGGATTTCAGGTGCGTTTCATATGCCGCATCGTCGGAACTGACAAAAAAGCGCTGCCGGGGATGCTCGCGCAAGTGCAGGGCGATACGCTCGGCATAGGTCGCCACTTGCACGTTGAAGTCGGTGCCCCGGGCATGGACGCCCACGACGGTGTCGTCCAGGCCGAGCGCCTGCGCAAGCTGCGCGATTTGTTCGCGCAACGCCTGAACCGGTCTGAGCTGTCGGAAGAAATCGATGATCTCTTCGCGCGCCGCGCCCGGCACCAGGTTGTTATGATAGATGATCACATCCCGGACGCCGTCCGATGTCAGGGTGATCTGGTTGCGGTCGCTGAAGCCATGTTGCCGGGCCAGACCCTTGAGGGCGTGCGTGCCGTTCAATTGCGCTTCGAAATCGATATCCTGCTGATCTGCGTAAATCTTGCACGATGTAAGGCCTGCCAGTTCATCATCTCCGACCATGGGAATGCTATTTTCAAACAGTTCGTCGAATCGCGCCTGGCAGCGGAAATCGGTGTCGCGCCACAACATGGCCAGTTGCCGGCCGCTTTGACGGGCCAGGGCGTGGCAGGCGGCCAGGGGCAGCAGCCGGTTGCCCAGGCCGCCCACGCAGTAGCAGATCAACCGCTTGGCGGTCGGCTTGCGGCACACCAGGTAAGGGACGCCGGTGATGGGCACCCGGCCCTGGTGGGTCACCTCACCGAAGCGGCTCAACTTTTCCAGCCACCACGGCTCGGGCTTGACGGTCATGTGCAGTGGCACATCAGCCAGGTAGTCGGGGTCGTAGGAGATAGAGAGCACAAAGCCTTTGGTGGCCACACGGTCGAATTCGGATAGCACCGTGTCGATGTCCTCTTCCAGGCAGTGCTCCAGGCAGTCGAAGCTGGTGATCCACTCCACGGCGTGGTCGGGCAGGGGCAGGCGTTTGGCCTCGCCGTCGATAAACTCAATGGCCGGGTTGCCGATGACGTTGCCGCTGGCCACGGACGCAATGTCCAGCCCCATCACTTTGGGTACGAACTGGGTGGCCGCATGGCAAAAGCGGCCATAGCCGCACCCCACATCCAACAGGGATTGCAC
>JABDRH010000606.1 GCA_013041835.1 Desulfatitalea sp.
GGCCAAATATATCGAGCAACTGATCCGACCGCTTCGAAAAGCGGGCTTTGTTACCAGCAGCAGGGGCCCCCGGGGGGGATACGCTTTTGCTAAAGATCCCAGCCATATCACCATCGGCGATATCGTCCGCATGTTCGAGGGCCAGTCCGATTTGGTGGATTGTGTCGGTACCCCCCATGCGTGCGCCAAAGCCGGGGAGTGCCGCGTTCGATTGGTCTGGCAGGAGGCCACCGCGGCGCTGTTTGAAAAGCTCGACGGCGTTAGCATCGCCGATTTGATGTGCCTTCCGCAAGCCCATGCCAGCAAAGAATCATGATAAGGGCGTAAGAATCACACTCGTATTTTACCGGCTACCGGCCCATCAGCCACTGCCCCAGCGCATCGATGCCGATGGTCGCCACCACGGCTTTGCCCAAACGTTCCAGCAAGATGAAATGGATATCCGTGCGCACGCGCTTTTTATCCTTCTTGAGTGCATTGAATACGGCTTCACGATCAAACTCGAGGTGTGTGGGAAGGTTCAGACGCGCCAGCAGACGGCGGATGCGTGTCGCCGCCTGAACCGTCAGCCGTTTTTGATCCACGGATAGTTCAGCGGCCATTACCATACCCGCGCTCACGGCCGCGCCATGGGAGATGCCCAGTGTTTTTTCAAAGGCGTGGCCCAAGGTGTGGCCGAAGTTCAGTTTGCGTCGTTCTCCGGCTTCGCGTTCATCCTGATTGACCACCCCGGCCTTGATGGCCACCGACCGGTGCACCAGGTGCAGCATGGTGCCTTCGTCCAATTCGGCGATGGGCTCACAATGCTGTTCAATGAAGTCAAAGTAATCCGGGTCGGCGATGCAGGCGTGCTTGACGATTTCGGCCAAACCGCAGGCAATCTCTTCATCCGGCAGGGTCTTGAGCAAGCCGATGTCGATGATCACGAAATCGGGCTGGTTGAAAACCCCCACCATGTTCTTGTAGCCTTTGAAATTAACCCCGTTTTTGCCGCCCACGGTGGCGTCCACCTGGGCCAGCAGGCTCGTGGCCACAAAACCAAAGCGCACGCCGCGCATATAAGTGGAGGCGGCAAAGCCGGTCACATCGCCCACGATGCCGCCGCCGATGCCCACGATGAATGCCGTACGGTCGGCCTCGGCCTGGATCAGCCGGTCGTATATGCCGGCCAGGCTTTCCAGGGTTTTGTGTTGTTCACCGCAGCCGATGGTGATTACCTCGGCATTCGGGAACCGGTCGCCGTAAAGGCGTCTCACATTTTCATCGGTGATGATAATGGTTCGTCCAGCGGGCAGATAGGCGGCCAGGTTATCCAGCCGCTCGCCCACCATGATCTTCGAGCTTCCGGTTTGGCCTTGAACGGTGATTTCGTGCAAAACAATCCTCCTGTTATGGATACCCGGCGCTTTCCATTAACGTCGCCCTATCTCAAAGTTCACGCTATCCGTTTTTGGCTGTCAGTTTTTTTGCCAAATCGCGTGTCAATTTACCCAAAACGCCTATGGATCGATGTCCGGCGCCGGCCATTGATCCCATCTCGGGGATAAAAGACTGCATTAAGCTGAAGCATCGGTTCATCATGAGCACGGCGGGCGGGAGCACCACGGCGTAGGCGACCACAAATGTGATACCGGTGTTGCCTCGGGTGATGGCCCAGGCGGCGACACCCGAAATCGGCGTCCCCCAAACGATCAATTGGCTCATTAACCCCAGGGGAGAATGGAAATACCGGATGAAATGCGAGAATTGCCCGGCAGCCCCCACCACCAGATGTACCAGCAGGGCGGTGATGACCACCTGCCAGGCGAGCAGCGCCAAGTTGGCTTGAAACAGGTGTTGCAGGCTCTGGGCCAGCTCACCCCCCATGGATAGAAAGGTTTGGCCGACATGGGTAGCGGTATAGACGATCCAAATCCAGTTGCCCAGATAAAGAAGGCAGACCTCGAGGATAAACGCGAGAACAAAGGCGACGCCGCAATGTGCAAGGTTATCCCCCAGTCGCTGGGACCACTGCTGCGCCGAGGACCCTTTGGCGGATTGAACGGCCATCCAGTTTCCGAATTGTTTTAGCTTGCTGGTGACCTGATTTCGGGCCGAGACTTTGGCACCGGCGGCATCCGGGCGCCCGTGCGTGCCGTTTGGCGGATGATTCGCCTTCGCCGTGCTTTTCATCGGGCGCGCCCGGTATTTGTTGAAAATGATACCGCAATACCGGCACTCTGGTGCGGCATGTCGCGGTCGTTGACATTGCGGGCAAACCAGCGCGGAAGGTTGCGCTTCATCCCCGGCAGGCGTGACGGGCGCGTTTTGCGCAGGGCGGTGCGGCGGCGTCTGTTTTTCCCCGCTTGCACTTTCAAATCGGCAGACAGCGCCCGCGGCCTCCATCATGGCGACAATGCGCCGGTCCACGGCAGGGTCGGGATGACGCTTCAACACGATTTTGCCACTGGCCATATGCCGGTCCAGCCTATCTTTGCTGGAGAGTGACAGCCTCGCCAGCGTCTCTCTCACGTTCCGGCGTGTCGGCGCATCGGTGACATCGAATGATAGGATAATTTTGCCACGGGGGGCGTCCATCGGTGCCTCTTTCCACTGTAAGGTGCGGGCTTAAAAAAACCACTGCACCATAGCATATCCTGAAATTGTTTCTCAAGGGGGCGCCTCGATAAGTGGCACACCCTGTCCTAAAGTGCAGTTTTCAAGATTTGAATTAGGTGATATTGCTTGACCAACCATCAAATGAGAAATCAACCATGATTACTTTCACTACCCAAAACTGGACGAATAGGCGCCGGCCCATGAAACGCTGTCAAATCGATACTATTCGTCAAATAGTGCTTGACTTGCAAAAAAAGGTTGTGTTAGGGAAGCTTCCATCTTCGGGACGAGTTGCCCCCAATTACTGCATTTCTTTTCGGCGGGGCGTCTTCCCAATAAGTTGGGCTGAAAATCTTATTCCTCGAATTGGACACATTGGGTTGTTTTATGGGCGAGAGCAGAAAGCTCCTGTTGGATTTTCCGTACATTTCCGAGCAGTTAATGGCGGAATACACCATTGCCACTTTCTCGGCGAATCAACCTTGGCGGAAAGGCGTTAGGCTTGTTTCGTACGGTAGGGGCATTCCTGGAAAAGGATGGTAGAAGAAGGAAGCATATGGTGGAGGACAGATGGGTCACCGTCGAGGAGATATGCAAGTATCTCAATGTGAGCAACGAGACGGTCTATAAATGGATCGATCGCATGGGACTGCCTGCCCACAAAGTGGGACGACGCTGGATGTTCAAACGCGCACAGGTCGACCAATGGGTTCAATCGGGGGATGGGGCGATCGAAACGAAGTAAAATACGATCATATCACCCAATAACAGCAACAAACATACGAACTACGAAGGGAAGACAATCAAGACGCACATTGGAATAAAAATGAAGATGGCCGTAACCGTCTTTCGTATAAGAAATTTGCAGCGCCTGCAATCTCCTTTTCCCCTGGTTTCATGTTGCCCAGAACACTTCTGATGTTATCGTTGGTCTGCTCTGCAAGGTTCGCTGATTGCTCCGGCAGGCGCTGTAATAACAACATCTGAAAAATATTTTGTTTTCAAACGCACTCGTTCAGAGCCGAAGTGTTAACGCAATTTTGCGCCTTCTTGCCAAGATGGGAGTGATTTATGAAGCTTATTCTGAATTGCCTGATTGTTTTACTGACTTTGATCTGCACCGCTTCATGTTCAAAAACTTTAATTAAACCCGAGTGGACTTTTGAAAAAGCAGCCGTAAAGATTCGCTTAAGAGCCGATAACAAACTGAATCTTTACAACAACAACGCCCACACGTTGTATGTATGCTTTTACCAGCTCGCATCGCTGAACACCTTCGACCAAATGACCGCCGACCCCTCCGGTATCCGGCAACTGCTCAACTGCCGGCTGTTCGACGAAAGCGTCGCCGCCGCCAGCAGTAAAGTCATCCATGCCGGTGAAGACCTTGTGTTGACACTGGACCGCGCCGAGCGGGCCCAATATGTGGCTTTGGTGGCCGGCTATTCAGATACGCTCACCAACGAACGCGCAGTTCGGCGGTTTACGTGCCAGGTGCATCATGTAAGAAAAAATCTCTTCAAAAAGGAGTACCAATGTAAGCCTTGCCCGATGATTGCCGACGTGGCGCTGGGTCCCACGCAGATCGAATACAGCAAGATTTTACCCGTGGAAGGTTTGAAGTGCAGCGATGAATGCGAACGATAACACTGATAGTGGAATGGCCCACCCCGCCAAACCGATTCATTGGCAGGAAGGCATCTTTCTGCAGCCGCAACATTTTCAATGGCAGGATCTGTATTTTCAAACCCAGATCGATCCGTTGAACCGTTACATGAGGCCCTGTTTTTGGGGCACCGGCCGCATGACGATCCACGAAGAAGCGCTGACCAACCAGGTTTTTAGCGTCCTCAACGGCGAGTTCCGCTTTCGTGACCTGACACACGCCGTCTATCCGGGCAATGCCGCTCTCGAATCGCGCAATTTCGAGCAGGCCTGGAAAGACCGAGGCAAGCCGTTCACCGTTTACCTGGGCGTGCGCCAGTTGTCACGCACCGGCAAAAACGTTTCCGATCCCGGCAACTACGAATCTTTTTCCAACATCCCCACGCGCTACGTCGCGGAGCCCGACGCCGAACAACTGGCAGATTTGTATGCGGGCGGCGAGCAGTTGCCCATCGAGCGCATGCACTTCGTGCTCAAACTGCTGTGGGAAGATGAAAAAAACAGCGTGGGCGATTATGAAGTCATTCCCATTGCCCAACTGGAAAGTCGCAAGGGGGACATCTGTCTCGTGCCCGACTTCATCCCCCCGGTTCTGTCGCTGGCCTCAAGTCCCGCGCTGATGCAGTGCGTTCGCGCCATCCATGAGCAAATCACCGCCACCACGCACCGGCTCGAGGCCTACAAAAAAGATCGCGGCGTGAACACCGCTGAATTCGGCACCAAAGACATGGTGTTCTTATTTACCTTGCGCACCTTGAACCGTTTTTCCCCCATGCTGCGCCACATGCGCGGCATGGCCTCGGCCGTTCACCCGTGGGATCTGTATGGCCTCTTGGGACAACTGGCGGGCGAGCTATCCACTTTTTCGGCCAAGATCAACATGGTCAATATCAGCAACGCGAGCCCATTTTACCACCTTGCATACGAGCATGAGGACCTAACGCGGTGTTTCAGGCGTTGCCGCCATATCCTGAACCGCCTGATGGCCGATATCACCTCGGAGCCTGAGTACGTGGTCCCGCTCAAATACAACGGGCAGATTTTTGCGGCCGACTTGCCCACGGAGTTGATCCAGGGCCGAAAACGCTTTTACCTTGCCGTGGAGACCGACACACAGCGGGAGAAAGTGATCGCCGAACTGGAAAAACAGGCCAAAATGTGCGCTCCCGACCAGCTCCCCCTGTTGATTTTGCAGTCTCTGCGCGGCATCGAACTCAGCTACATCGCCAATCCGCCGCCCGAGCTGCCGCGCCGCAACACGGGGATCTATTTTGCCATCGATCAGAGCGACCGGTTGTGGGCCAAGGTGCTGGAATCGCAAAAAGTGGCCGTCGCCTGGGATACCCGGCCCAAGGATGTGCGCATTGAACTCATGGCGGCCGGGGGGGATGAATGACACGACTGATCGATTGCTTCATGGAGCTGATCGTCTACGTAGTGCATACCGTTCGCCACATCCAGGCCAATCAGCCCGATCTCGACGCGGTAAAGAGCGACATCGATCTGTTGTTGGAAAAAAGCGACAAGTGCCGTTTGGCCGCTCATATCTCGGAAGAAGATTACGATTATGCCCGTCTTTCCATCTGCGTGTGGATCGACGAAGCGATCATGAATTCCGAGTGGGTCCACACCATCGAGTGGCGGACACAGAAATTGCAGCGCCGATACTACAATATCACCGACGGCGGCCAGGAGTTTTTCGACCGGCTCGACAAGCTCGGTCATGAAGACCGTGATGTGCGCGAGGTGGCCTACTTTTGTTTGACCCTCGGGTTGGCCGGCCGGTTCGTGGAAAAGGGCGACGGCGTCATCCTGGACCACCTCAAGGCCACCAATCTGAAGCGTCTGTTCGGCAGTTCGGCTGGCGAGCCCACCCTGGAAAACCGGCAACTGTTTCCGGAAGCCTATCAGCGGCAGGGCGCAACGCCGCCGGTCAGGGAAAAGACCGTCGTTTTCCGGCTTATCCCCGTGGTGTTGGGGCTTATTCCCGTGGGCTTGTTTTTCGTACTGCTGGTTGTCTATCACTACTTGCTGGAGACGGATTTAAAAACTTTCTCCCAAATGTAGAACCCATATGCATCGATTCAAACCATCCAAAATCGTTAAATTGCTCTTCGTCCTGGCGTTGCTGGTCCTGTGCGTTCTTCTGGCCTGGGCGCTGGTGCTGTTCGTTCTGGGCCTGAACATCCAGTGGTGGGCCAAGGCGATGATTCTGACCTGCATGGCGGCCACGGTGATCACGATCATCCTGTTGCGCAAAATGTGGCTCAAACGCAAGGAAATGCGTTTTGTGGACGGCATCATCGGCTCGGACATGCCGGGCAACATTTCCGCCCTGGACGATGCCACCCGTGAATTGCGCCGGCGCTTCAGAGAGGCCGTGGCCACCCTGAAAAAATCCCACCTCAAGGGCCAGGGCAACCCCTTGTACGTGTTGCCCTGGTACTTGATTGTGGGCAAGAGCGGATCGGGCAAGTCCACGGCCATTAAAAGCGCCCGGCTCCCGTCACCCTTCGGCGATGTCAACCGGGTCTCGGGCATCGAGGGCACGCGAAACTGCGACTGGTGGTTCTTTGACGACTCGGTGGTGATCGACATCGCCGGCCGCTACACCCTGCACCACGACGAGGCGCTGGACAAGTCCGAATGGCTCGCCTTTTTGAAGCACCTGGTCAAATACCGCAGGCGCGAGCCCATAAACGGCATCATCGTTGCCGTGGAGGCGGATCAACTGCTGGGCGGCGACCTGGAGCGCATCGAGGACGAAGGCCGTGCCGTCCGCCGACGCATTGACGAGGTGATCCATGTCATGGGCGCCAAGTTTCCCATCTACCTGATGGTGACCAAGTGCGACCTGATCTTCGGCATGGACC
>JABDRH010000607.1 GCA_013041835.1 Desulfatitalea sp.
ATATCATCCTCCAGAAGCAACGGTGCCGCCTGGTTGGCCATATTGACGGCGACGGCGGCAGCATCGTTAAGGAATGCATGCCGTCCATTGGATTCGAGTGTGTCAAACAGCAGGAAGGTCCCGATTATGGCCACGCACCAGCAAAGGGTCACGATGCCGAACGTCTTCTTGTTCCGCCTAAAAAAAGCAATTCGGTCGACACGCTGGTTGATGGAAGAAAAGGTGCTGGTCGTGAGCTGTTTAAGCCAAAGCATGGTGGTTGAAGCCTTCAGATTCGCGGTCATGGGAGCGACTCCTGGTACATACAACGGATAAGACGTCCTATGGGCTCGCACATAAATAAGTTCCGTATTAATCCATCACTGCTCCGCGTGCCTAAAGGCTGAACTTGTTTATGCGCGAGCCCTTAGGTCATTTGGGTCTGACCTCTGCTGTTTACGCAAAGCGCCCAAAGATCTTCATTTTATTATAATATCCGATTACTGTCAACATTGTTAAAACATCGGGCCGTGCATCGGTGTCTGCGGCCGACCCATCGATAAACACCCATTTTCCTATCGGTAAGGCGGGTTCATATCGTGTTGCACATGTATTTTAAGTATGATATGGACCATTAAAAACTGTTTGATATAATAGCATTAATTCTCAAGTATGCATGTTTTGGCAAAGCTGGCCGCGCTCAAGTCGACATTGTCTCGCGATTCAATGATGCACTGAAACGCCTAACTGCCCTAAGCAACCCATTAGATTGAAACATGATGCCGATTTCCCAAACCCGTCTCATATTATTGACCATACTCGTGTTTTGTCTCCTGCTCGCCACCGCATGCACCGGCAAATCAATTCTTTTTTCGCACGGTCCACGCCCGTATTACAAGTCGGACGAGTACACGGTTTACCGAATGACATCCGAGGACACACCGGAATCGCTGGCCCGCAGATTTATAGGCGACCCCGCCATGGCTTGGATGATCTCCGAGAGCAATTCAAAGGACGCGTTTGTTCCCGGAAATTATGTAATCATTCCGCTCAAGCCAAGGAACAGGGGCGGCATCAGTGAAACAGGCATTCAGCAAGTGGCCATACTATGTTACCATCGCTTCGGCAATCACTGCAGCTCACCGTTGTGCGTCCCCGAGGATATATTTGAACGCCAGATGAAATACCTTAAGGACAACGGCTACAACGTCATTTCACCCCAGCAGATGCTGGCTTTTCTGGATTATCGGCAGCCGTTGCCGAAAAAGTCGGTGATGATTACAGTTGACGACGGCTACAGTTCGTTCTACGAAGTGGCCTACCCAACTTTAAAAAAGTATGGATTCACAGCAACCTTGTTCGTTTATACCAATTTCGTCGGTGTGTCGAAAAAAGCGCTCTCGTGGGACCAGTTGCGTGAACTGAAGGCAGCAGGCTTTACCATCGGTTCCCACACCATCGCCCACAGCGATCTGTCCCAGCAGGGAGAAAACGAAAACGACCAGCAATACATGGCGCGCCTGCGGCGCGAGTTGGTGGATTCAAAAAAAATCATTGACGCAAAGCTAAACCAGGACACCTATTTTTTGGCTTATCCGTTTGGCCGGGTCAACCACCAAGCCATGGTGATAACCCATCAGGCCGGCTACAAGCTTGCCGCCACGGTTCACCGTGGCGGCAATCCGTTCTTTTCGAATCGATTCGCCCTCAATCGTGACCAAGTGCTTAAAAGAGACATGGCCACGTTTATAACCACATTAAACACCTTTCAACCCTTATCTCTCAGGTGATCCCATGAAACGTCCCATCGTTTATTTTATCGCCCTTAGTGCCGCGCTGCTGCTTGCCGGTTGCGCGACAACGAAATCCGGTACCAAGGCGCCTCCAAAATCCGAACTTACCGAAAAATATGTTACCACCGGCCAAGATCTGGAACGGCAAGGTGACCTGCCCGCAGCGCTGGAACAGTACAAATTGGCGTTGACCGTGGATCCAAACCACGCGGCGGCCAAGCAGCACCGAGACCGCCTTACAGACAAACTCTCCAAAATGGCGGACGAGCGCTATAGCCTGGGTATGAAATACTATCGTAGGGGCAAATACGGCTTGGCCCGCAAGGAGTTTCTGACAGCTCTGAAATTGATGCCCGATCATGCCGAAGCTTCAAAAATGCTGGTGTCCAAACAGCCCGAAAAAGCTATCAATTACGTCTTTCACGTAATCAAGCCCGGAGAAAGCCTCTCCAAGGTCGCCAAGAAATATTACGGTGATCACACAAAATACACAGTCATCGCAAAATTCAATCAAATCGAGGATGCCACCAAGGTCAAACCCGGTCAACGCATCATGATCCCCGAGCTTCAAGACATGACATTGCCCCAGGACCATTCGGCCATGATGGACGATCAAGCCTCATATGTGGTGCATACCC
>JABDRH010000609.1 GCA_013041835.1 Desulfatitalea sp.
GTATCATATCCAGGCAGACGAATGTCGATGGCCATGCCTTTGGTGTGATAGCTTTTTTTGGCCACCCCATCGGTTTTGCGGCGCAACGCTTCGTTGGTGGAAGGGCATCGATACCCGGAAATGATGCTAAACGGTCCTTTTGCGCGGATTCGCCTTTTTACAGCATAGAGCAGGTCCAGCAGCTCGGTCTGCATATCCGTGACGTCACCCGTGCGGTGGTCGCGCAGGATATGGTTAATGTCGGTCAGGGCCTTTGGCAGATAAGCGCCCTGCTTATAATAACACACCGATAACCGCTCGGCGGTATGAATGTTGTACAAATCAAGACTGCGCCGGTTATCCGGCATTTGCATCGCGGCTGCCAGCGCATTGAGCGGCAGCATACTTGCCGCGGCGGCACTCAACCCGATTTTCAGTACATTTCGGCGGTAATACAGGGGCATCGTATCGAATCCCAACAAAAATCAATTTAGCCCAAATAAGAGCGCTCAGTTGATGGCATCGATCAGACGTCAGGCCGATCTGACTCAATACCGTTGCATGACCAGGAAGTGAATAGCAAAATATGTGCCGTGATTGTTGCGGATTGAAATTGTATCATCATTATATATAGTCGTTCTATTTAAATGCGTTGTGACCAATACCGGAAGTGATATGTACCACGGAACGGCACGTTGAAAGCCCTGTGGTGTGCCAAATTCCGTCCTGCGGTTTACAAAAAGTGCACTCGCGTAAACAAGTCCCGCATGTCGGCGCGGGCCCTCAGTGTTCAGTCGTCTTCCGGTCGGCGACGGTGTGATTCATGGCAATCAGCCTGTGAATCTCCTTGAGCTGGGTGTTGATCATGGACGACACCCAGAAAAAGGCGAAGCCCAACGCGCCGGTGGCCAGATAGGCGAATCCTAAAAGCAATGCAACAGGCAATCCATTGACGGACGATGGTCCGGCATCGCTGGCGCCGGCATATACATCATCCAGGGTGGTCCAGGAGAGCACGGCACCCACAATGCCGGCAATAAGCAGAAGCCAGGCGACCACCGGCAGGAGCCGCATCAGGCCAAAACCGGCCTGATACTCAGACGCGAAGCCGGATGCCGTCGCCAGGCCGGGTGGAACAGCAGCCTGGCCGGACGGAGATGGCACATCCGTAATGGCTGAAGTGTCTGCGCCCCGGGTGGCAACGACAAATGCCGCTTCCGGCAATTCATCGTTCGCATCCGGTTCTTCTTGAAAAACGGCGGCCGAGGCCACGGACTCTGGCGGCGTCGTGTCCGTTTGGGCATCAGCCGCGTCGGGTGTCTCGTGTTGTCCCATCTTCAAGGTGTCACTTACCGTCAATGGGGCTGGAAGAGCGGCCGGATCGTCTTGTCGGACGTTTATATGCGTTTCGACCGAGGCGCTCTCAAGTTCCGGATGCGCGGCATCCGGTCCGTTGTCCACTTTCCCGTCGGTATCCACGGCAGCCTGATTCATCTGCCATTCCTGCTGGCGCTTGCGCACCCCTTCACTAACAAAAAGACGCGCCCGCTGTAAAGTGATCTGTCTTTGGTGGTCCGGTATATGGGCCATCGATTTGGCCCGCAATCGTTTTTCAACTCTTTCCCTGGCCTGCCGGAGGGATTCCTCGTGTACCGGACTTGGCTTTTTGATAAAATCTGAACGCTCATTCTTGGCGGCCTCGAAAAGCAGGGGCGCATCGGAACTATATTTTGCGTAAACAATGCCGCAGGCCGGACATTCGGTTCCGGGAAGGAAAATATGATCCCGCGGCTGGCGCACATAGCCACATTTCGGGCATTTCATGTTTAAACCTCTTTGTATGGTATGGAGAGGAAATTAAAGCAACGTTTTCTGCATTTATTATGCCATGTATAACGCATTGATATCAGGCAAGTAAATCAATATGGAAAACCGTTGCTGTGCTTGATTTCATCCACTTTCAGACAGGGCATCGCAAAGGCATCGCCGGTCAAACCGCCAAAAAAGTGACAATTCACGGCATAGAGCTTAAAAAGATTTAATGAGTTGAGCTTCCATGGTGGTATTATACCCTATTATATCCGTTCAACGTCAACGCAAATTGCGGCATAGGGAGACGATATGTCAAAGATCCCCAGGGAAAACAGATCCTTCCGTGGTGTGTTGCAGTCCGATGACGGCCATATTCTCAGAGTTCTCCAGCGTGATCGAAAACAGGTTGTTTTCCAAAGCGCCTTCGGGCTCTCGGCCCACATGATTCATCGTGTGAAACGATCCCCCGAGCACATCGTCTTCAGCGAACGTTCGCGTATCGCCCGGCTCGGGGTGCAGATCACCAATGAACCGGTCGGAATGGATCAGTTGGCCGGAGATGTGCTGATCCTCACCCAGACAGCCACCGCGGTCATTCCCGGCTACCCCGGATTGGATCAGTTGGGCGTCTTTTTCGATGAAGGATTGCCCGTGGGCCGGCTGGTATTTTGTGATCCTGACGCCCTGCTCTCTTCCGAGGAAGTCATTGCCGCCGTGGAGCATGCCAACCTGAAATTGCCGGTATCGACAGCCATTTCCAGTGACGGGAGTATCGTCATCGCTCCCCACCGCGTGGTCTGCACCTTGCGCCCGGACACCGGCCGCGAGACCTTCGGCCAAATTCTGCTGCGCGAAGACGGGCGTGACTTGCTCAATCGCTACCAGATCCAGCAAGGCGTAGACCACCTGGTCATCCCACCCGGTGAAGGGGCCATTACCACCTGCTCCATGTATCTCAATGAACACTATGTCGTGCTGCAAAGCGGCTTCTCACTGGGCCGCAACCTGCCGGCGACGGTCCTTGACCCCATCAAGACCAGGGGCATTCGCATTTACCTGGAGATCATCAACGGCACTCAGCACACCATCGTCAATCCGCTAATCAGCGCCCGGATCTACGGCGCCCCCAAGAATCGGGCCGTAGAGCGGCGCAAAACAAGAGTCTGCAACCATCAACCCATTAATCTCAAAGAACTCATGGCCCTGGATAAACGCCTCAATACCGAAGGTATGCGTACCTGCCATTTTATCGATCGTTCTGTGGCCATGATCGATCCGGCTCAGGGCGCTGCCAAGGCGGTCCTGTATACCAACGGCCCGCGGCAGGCATGCAGCATGTCCGCCACGCAGTGCCACACCGCCCGGCTCGACTTTTCCGCCCGCAGCCACTGCCCCCATGAATACGCCACAGCGCGCATCCGGCCTGGCGCTCAATTGCGCGACGGTGTGATCGTGCTGCGGTACTTTCCCAACCTGGTGGAGCACCGTGACATTATCAATCTGGTCAGTGAGAACCGGATCAAGGCAATCTATTTTTTTGAGGCTTCATGCGATCATGGTCCATTTCTCTCCCAGGAAGACCATTCACGTTTGCAGGAGTATAATGCCTTTGGCGTGGATGTGTACTGGCAATGCAGCCTGAACCGACAGTTGATGGTTCACACGATGCGTGACGGCAAGGGATACTTCGTGGCCGTGGAGCGGTTGGCCGATTTTCACAAGTCCATGCTGTTTGCTTTTTACGGCTCCACCCTGCGGTTGTCCGATGCGGGTCTGGACCGTCTGGGACGGTTGATGGACGCCCTGGTGGCCTTTTGGGGTCGCAACATCGGCATTGTTACCGGCGGTGGCAGCGGCGTCATGGAAGCGGCCAACACCATGGCCCGGGAGCGGGGCATCCTCTCCGGGGCCAATTTCCTGGACATCACCGACCAGGCCATGACCACGGATGTGGACTTTTGCCAGGTATTCCAGGCCACTTGCCGCCACAGCCGGCAGAAGTGGTTTGAAATTGCTTCGTTTCCCATCTTCAACGTGGGCGGCTTGGGTACCCTGGAAGAGTTGGGC
>JABDRH010000613.1 GCA_013041835.1 Desulfatitalea sp.
ACCTAGGGGTTAACCGATAAAGCACTCCGGTTTTGAATAAGACAGATCGGCATTCGCACCCACCGCACAGATGATTCCATCCATATTTAACCTTATCGCCATATATGACATGATTTCCAAGCCGCCCAACGTGTCAACTGACCGGCATTCATTTTTTTTATCTTGCAATACCAAATGGTTGTCGTTTGTCGCCCCAAAAATGCCTCATGGCATAGTATATGCTTTTTGTTCAAGTACCGACGTTGTTGCATATTCGGTTTTCATTGAAAGATTATTATAGCATCGTGCCGAAACATCATTTTCTGTACGTTAAGGACGACCACTAAGGATACGCTTTTTCTGATGTTGATATTATTGTTTCTTTTTTCACGCGTGCGTCATCGGAGGGTGCTGAGTCCCTGCCTCAGGAGGTGCTCAATCCCTGGCCCCCTGAGGCAGGGCAACCCGCTTTTTGCTTTGCGTCGGGCTTCATACGCATAGAGTTGCTGGTTGCCTTGTTTTCACGGTGAACTCTCAAGACAAATGCTTCGATTGAGCACAGTTAATGGAATCTTTCGGTATTTGCCTTCGTTGTAAATGAAGAACCAATTTCGAGGTTGTCAAATGAGAAAAAACTTTTATGTATTGCTGCGGCTTTTTTCATCAGGGCAAGTTGTCATAAACGTCATGGCCGTGATATTTTTCGCTTCGATTGTTTTATCGTGCGGCCCTGATCCGCAACCGGAAATCAATGATCAGAAAATCAACCCGCGCCAAACCCATGAAGCTTTATTTTCAGTGAGCTTTCCGACTGGTAATGATGGTTGGGCTTGCGGCCGCTGGGGAACCGTTCTTCACACAATGGACGGAGGAAAGAAATGGGAAGTTCAGAACAGTGGTACCGATTATACCCTGAGCTCGATTTTTTTCATCAATCCCTCTCATGGCTGGGCTGTGGGTAACGCAGGGGCCATCATCCATACCACCGATGGCGGAAATACGTGGGAGAAACAAAAGAGTCCCGTACCTTTTCGCCTGATGAAAGTCGATTTTGTATCGCCTTTGAAAGGTTGGATCGTTAGTGAGAGAACACATATTTTAGCAACCTCAGATGGCGGCCGAACATGGAATATCCAGTTCGCGGATGACGATTTTATCCTAAAGTCTGTTTCTTTCTGTGACGAGCGGCACGGGTGGGCCGTGGGTGAGTACGGTTATATCTATCATACCGAAAATGGCGGTGATACCTGGCAAAAGCAATCCGGCCATTTTGGGTTTTCACCCGAGTCCGGGGCTGTGGTTGGCGACCCTTTCCTATTCGATGTGGCGGCAATTGATCCCCGGACTGCTTGGGCGGTGGGTATTGATGGTCATGTCATCAAGACACTGGATGGGGGAATGACCTGGACAAAAATCGAGACCGGTGCTCCTAGGACTCAGTTTTTTTGCGTGGCTGCAAACCCGGCGGGTACGGTCCTAATCGGGGGCAAGGGAACGTTTTTAGCTTCTACAGACAATGGCGAGTCCTGGCAAAACCAGATTTTTGAGCCTTCTATTATTTACGGGTGGATCTACGGACTATCCTGGCGTGGCACTTCTGAATTTGTTGCAGTCGGTTGGGATGGAAGCATCTACTTCAGCGATGTCGGAAATTCCCGAACCGTTCGGCATCGGGCCGGGATGTAATAAGGACGGAAATGAAGCGCAAAATAGAAAAAAATAGGCTGTAGCGAAGTTTTTTCTGCATAGACCCGGTTGGTAATTTGCGCTGCCGGGTCGGGATAAAAGCATTCAGATCGGAGGAAATCATTGGACAGAAAATATCATTTGATATGCGCATGGTGTGGCGTGCTCCTTTTGATAATGTTCGGCCTCGGTTTATGGCCGGTCGCAAAATTTTTCCCACCCCACATGCCTTCCGCCAGTGCTGCTGACATCGCTTCCATATTTCAGCAGAACACGAACGCAATCCGTTTGGGGATGATCTTTTTGATTATCGCCGCACTTTGTCTGGCGCCATTCGTCGCCGTCATTGCGCTGTACGTTCGGCGCATTGAGGCGGGCTCACCCTTGATGGCCTACATTCAGTTGATCACCGGCACCACCAACGTGCTTCTTTTCCTTATTTCCCCGTTGATTTGGACCGCAATCGCATACCGTCCCGAGCGTGCGCCGGAGATTACGCAGATAGCCAATGACCTTGCATGGATTCTATACCTAATGCCCGTCACCCCTTTTATGCTGCAAACCTTGTCCATTGGCTGTGCCATATTGTCCGACAAAAGCGAGCACCCCATATTTTCGCGGTGGCTCGGTTTTTTTAATCTCTGGATTCCTTTGGCATCCATACCTGGCTTAATGTTGACATTTTTCAAAACCGGCCCGTTTGCATGGAATGGCATATTCGCATTCTATATTCCCGCACTGACTTTTTTTGTCTGGGACTTTGTGATGTTCGTTTCTTTGATTAAGGCCATCAAGCTGCGACCAGCCGATTAAAAGGGACCCATCGTTGCTTCATGACCTTTTTGATTTCATAAGCTGCAATTGTTGACTCGGATACACTGGCATTGTCAAAGATGAAAGCACTTTCCCCCCTGTCACAAGGATTTACAATTTGCTAATTTTAGAATCTGGCAAGGAGGATTGAAATGAATGAGACGAAAACGGTTAAACCCGTCAAACGTGAGCGCGACGATAGCGGTTTCTGGAAAATCGATAAGCTGTTGCGACTGGGTAACCCGCCAATGATGCCAAGCGATTATGAAAAAGTGCCCTTCCTTTCTGATGAGGAAAAAGCGCTTGGCGCTGAGTGGTTCAAAAGATTTATGTCTCCTGCATACGAATGGGGACTAGGCAAAGGTGAGATGCCCGAAATTGATCGGATCTGGTTTACGAATAGCTGGCAATCCATAGCATTGGATCCTGCGTTGAACGCTGCCTACGTTCAATATTTCGACAACTTAGTGACTTTGGTAACCGGGTTTGATGGTAACGACGAACTCATGTCCGCAACGACGCGCACGAAAGGGGTGGATTCGACTGAAAAGCGTCACGACCCGGACGTTCGCCGGCGTTATGCAAACGCGATGTTGATGATCCTCGCAATCGCAGCCGAGCTCAACAACACATTCTGGCTACGCATGATGATCGTTGTGCCCACTGAGAAAGAAGCTGACAAAAACGGTTCCTACTGCATTTCAGCGGAAAAAGCCGCCCTGCTTCTTCGTCCTGAGTCATCGGTGTGGACCGACGAAGAGGGGCTCGTTCTTCAATTCACCTATGCGGTTATGCGCGATGAAATGACGGACGCGCTCTGGGATCGCGCCATAGCAGCCTGGAATGAAAAGGAGGCCATGCGCAATCTGCTTTGGATCGGTAACTACATGGGCATAATGAAGTGCACGAACGCGCTCAGTCGCCGTAAAGAGTGGTGATCCAACGTGGATTTCACCACTGTTGCATGGGTCTGTCGTAAACACATCAAGCTGTGGTGGTGCGGTCCTCTGTGGCTTTAATACTTCGGCTAAAATCAGACTGACCTGCAAAATTCAGAGCTATCCGCTCATGATGGACTTGATAGGATTTAGCTCCATATTCACACTTGCTGCTGCTGGCTTGGCTTCGTTTTCTTTAGCGATCGGTGGAGAATTGTTCTTCAAACGGCGCAATGCCGCGGGTGAGTGCAGTTGAATACATTTCAAGGGGGACACACATACAATGGAAAAGAATGAAAAGATTAGCGCACTGGATCGGCTCTGTTGGTTTTTATCCCGCAACACGAAAAGTATCCTGCTGATTATTCTGATTATTACCGGGATCTTTTTGTATGGCGCCTTTAAGATACGAGGCGAAGTCAACCTGATGGAACTGTTTCCCTACGACCACCCGTACCTAAAACTTCATTTTAAGTATG
>JABDRH010000627.1 GCA_013041835.1 Desulfatitalea sp.
ATATCACCCTGTCCACGCCTCCCAAGCTGACCGGCCCGTTGATCGTGTCGGCTGTTCTCATTGCTGCCGGAGGTGGGGTTTTCATCGTACAGGCGGCGGCCGGAGACGCGGCCCGGGCGTGGCAGGCCTACCTGGTCAGCTTTTTGCTCTTTTCGGCCATTGCCCACGGCGCCCTGCTCTTTTCCACGCTAATGCACGGCGTGGGCGCGCGCTGGAGCGGTCCCTTGGCCGACTTGGCCGAAGCCTTCAGCGCCTTTTTCCCCATATCATTTCTGCTTTTTTTGGCCATGTTCATCGGCCGTGGGCACATCTTCACCTGGCTTGGCCATGATCTGCACGGCAAAGCGGTGTGGCTCAACATTACCTTCCTTTTTACACGCGACATGGTCGGGTTGTTGATTCTCTACAGCCTGGGCGCGGCCTATCTTTACTACGCCCTGCAGGCCAAGATCCGGACCCGCGGCGCCGACGGCGCCCTGGGACGCCGGTTGCTGCGGCACTGGCAAACAAAACCCTTCGACGCCGACCGCTGCCGCCGCCGCATGACCACTTTCGGATTCCTCTACATGTTCGCTTTCGCCATCGTACTGTCGCTGCTGGGCTACGATCTTGTCATGAGCATGGACCCCCACTGGTACTCCACCCTCTTCGGAGCCTATTCGTTCGTCAAAGCCATCTACGTAGGGTTCGGCGCCCTGATCATTACCGCGGCCCTTCTCCAGCTCCACGGCGGCTGCCGTTTCTCGCTCAAGTCGTCCCAGTTCCATGACATCGGCAAGCTTTTTTTCGCCTTCGGCCTGGTATGGGCCGACTTTTTTTACGCCCAGTTCGTGGTCATCTGGTACGGCAATATCTCCGAGGAGACCGCCTACATCATCGAGCGCACCATGATGGCCCCCTGGCGCCTGCTGGCCTTAAGCGTGCTTATCGTCTGCTTTATCGCCCCCTTCGTGATCCTGCTCAATAAAAAAGTCAAAACCATTCCCGTGGCCATGATCATCATCTGCGGCGTCGTGATCGTGGGCATGTGGCTGGAGCATTTTCTGCTGCTCGGCCCGGCGTTTCACCACCATGCGCAAACGTTGCCCTTGAGCTGGATCGACGGCGCCGTGGCGCTCGGCTTCCTTGGGCTGATGATCGCCGCCCTGACCGCCTATCTGAAACAGTTTCCCGAGGTGCTGCATACCCGGATAGAGGAGCACCACTGATGGAGATCCTGATTGCCTCTCTTTCCCTGTTGACCCTGCTGGTGGTGGCCATCTTGATCGGCACCCGGGGCCGCCCGATGCGTTTTTTCACCGCCTTTGTCGAAACCATGCGCAGCATTTGGGCCAATCGAGGCCCGCTCGTTTGGGTGACCCTGTCGGTGTTCCTCGTCATGGGTTTTCTGTTTTTCTACTACGGTCTGCCGGCGGCCATGGTAGGTCCTGCACAGCCGATTCCCTTCAGCCACCGGCTGCATGCCGGGCACAAGGGCATTGACTGCCGTTTTTGCCACCCCTATGTGGCGCGCTCCATCCATCCCGGACTACCGCCGGTGGAAAAGTGCCTGTACTGCCACAATTACATCATCGCCAACCACCCGGAGATTCGCAAGGAGCACGACTATTTTAACACCAAGACCCCCACGCCTTGGGTGAAGGTGTACTATGTGCCCGAGCATGTGTTGTTCAATCACCAACGGCACATTAAAAAGGAGATCGCCTGCGAAGCGTGCCATGGCGACGTCAAGCGGCAGGATCGCCTCAAGGGGCAACGCTTTAAAATGGGCTTTTGCATCCAATGCCACCGGGAAAGAAAAGTAAATCTGGATTGTTGGTTGGCATGCCATAGTTAAGGAATGAGAAAAAACGAATATACGCATCTCATCCCTAAAGGAGAACGAACCCTTTGGAAGAAAAAGTTCCGCTGCAATACGCCACAGCCAAGGCATTCATCCTCACCTCGGGCTTTTGGATGATGATCGCCACATTTTACGGACTGCTGGGGGCCACCGAGCTGATGGCGCCCGACCTGACCGCGAACATGGGCCCTATCGTTTTCGGCCGGGTGCGCCCGACGCACATCAACCTGGTCCTCTTCGGATTCGTCACGCCCGGTTTGCTGGGTGCGGCCTTCTACTACATCCCGCGCCTGCTGGGTGCTCCATTGTACAGCGAACGGCTGGGGGTGTTCACGGCAGCGGCCTGGAACCTGTTCCTGGCCGCCCTGGTCATTACGCTGGCATTGGGCATGACCCAGGGCCGCGAGTATGCGGAGATGATCTGGCCCATCGACGTTGCGGTGGTGGTCGCCTTTTTCCTCGTTTTTTTCAATTTCATCATGACGGTGAGGCAGCGCACCGAATCCGTGCTCTATGTCTCCGTATGGTATGTCCTGGCGGCCTGCATCCTGACGGCCTGCACCTACGCCCTGGGCAACGTGATCTGGCGGCCCGATGGCGGCGCGCTCACGGGTATGCCCGACGCCATCCTGCTGTGGTTCTACGGCCACAACGTCTTCGGACTGCTGCTCACGCCCCTGTCGGCCGGCGTCGCTTATTACGTCATCCCCCGCGCCACACGCAACCCGCTCTACAGCCACACCCTTTCCCTGCTGGGTTTCTGGTCGCTCATCGTGGTCTATACCCACATCGGCACCCATCACCTGCTGCAGGTGCCCGTGCCCACCTGGCTTAAGGTCGTGGCCATCGTGGACAGCGTGGCCATGGTGATCCCGGTCATGGCCTTTCTCATCAACATCTGGTACACGGCCAAGGGCAAGCTGGGGGAAATCCACGCCGATATCGGCGCCAAGTTCGTCTTCACCGGCACCATCATGTATTTTTTCGTCAGCATCCAGGGTTCTTTCATGGCCCTGCCCGACGTGCAGCGCGTCACCCACTTCAACAACTGGGTGGTGGCCCACGCCCACATCGGCGTTCTCGGGTTTGCCGGCATGATCGCCCTGGGCGGCCTTTATTATACGATCCCCAAGCTAACCGGCCGGCCCCTCTTCAGCCGCTTCTTGGCCGACTTTCAGTACTGGATGGTGCTGATCGGCATGGTGGGCTTCACCATCGTGCTGACCATTGCCGGCCTCATCCAGGGAAACGCCTGGCTTAACGGTGAAACCGTTTACCGCGTACTGCCCGAGATCCATGTCTACTACGTCACGCGCGCCGGCCTGGGGCTGCTGATCTTCAGTTCCGCCGTGCTGGGCTTTTACAATATCGTCCGATCCATGTGGTCCGGAAACGGAGCGATACCATGAAGATGACCCCACTGGCCGTTGTCGTCGGCAGTCTGCTTATATTGGCCACCATCGTCTTCGTCGTGGTGGTGCTGCCCTACGTACACACCTATCAAACCGCGCCATCCGACATTTTCCGGCTGCGTACCGATGCGGAAGCAGCCGGTCGCAAGCTTTACATCGCCAACGGCTGCGTTTACTGCCACAGCCAGTCCATCCGCTCCATCGACTGGGGGTTGGGCGCCGAACGTATCGCCCAGGCCGGCGATTACATCCAGGACTATCCGATTCTGCTCGGCTCCCAACGCACCGGCCCCGACCTGTCCCAGGCGGGCGGCGAACACCCGGACGACTGGCAAATCGCCCATTTCATGAATCCACGCTACACACGCCCCTTGTCCCTCATGCCGCCCTTCGCCTTCCTGGGCGATGCGCGGCTCGGCCTGTTAACCCGCTACGTACAGAGCCTCGGGCTGAAAGACGCCGACCATCGCATGGCCCGGCAGAACGATTGGAAGAAAAAAGCGATCGATGCCTATGAGGCCGGCCCGGACGCCAATGTAGCCTGGCTCAATGCGCATATACCCCATGGGTGGCGCGATATTGTCAACCCCTACCCCACCACCGAAGCCGGACTGGCCCGGGGGCACAAGATCTACCAGGACTTTTGCCTCGGCTGTCACGGCCCGGTGGGCGACGGCATGGGCCCGGCCCAGCCGTGGATTTATCCACCGCCCCTGAACTTCACCATCTTGAAAAACCGTGAAATCAGCGGCGGCATTCTATACTACCAGATCATGAACGGCATTACCGGAACCGCCATGCCCTACTTCAAACGCGAACTCGAATCGGAAAAGATCTGGGATGTGGGCAACTATGTGGCGGTCTATTTCATCAATGACAGTGATGCCAATGGGGAGCCGAGGGGTATAGATGCCGCATATGAAATGGGATATCCGTAATGTATTTTCCTTATTTTATGGCATACATGGGCATTGGGCTGGTCATTAGCCTGACTGTCTTTTTCTGGGCGTTGAAGAATGGTCAGTTTCGGGATCAGCAACGGGCGAGGTTTCTGCCCTTGCGGGATGATGTGGGGGCGCCGCCGGTCGAGGCCACGCGGGCGCACCGGCTTGAGATCTACGGCCTGTTCCTGCTGGCTTGCGGCGGGTTGGCGGCCACGGCGGCGGTTTTGGCCTATGCGCTTTATTTCAGTAAATAACGGATCGACCTGTGATCCTACACCAGCGAGGCAGCCATGCGATTCTTTGAGTTGATGAACCTGCGTCATGTGATGGGATATATTTTCGTGGGCCTGCTCTTTATGGTCGTCTTTGCAACGGCCCTGGCCTATTCGCACCTTCACACGGATGATGCCGAAAAGCGCAAAACCGCGATCGTGGCGCGTTTTCGGGAAGGCATCCAGGACCGCAATGCGCCGTTTCCCCTCGCCATGGCGCTGATCATCGCCGGCGCGGTGATCTGGGGGTTTTTTTACATCCTGATGCACGGTTTGGAAGGAGTGAAAATATAGTTATGCAAGGCGTCCAACATGTCGAATCAATCCGGCGCACATGGCTCTGGCTGGCCGTCATGCTGGCCATCATTCTGGCCAAGGGGTTTTTCGCTTTTTTCGTGGTATCGGACAGAGGCCAGCCCACCTGGGCCTATCGGCCTGTGGCCGATGTACCTGCCTCATCGCCTTATGCCGAATACCAACTGCTGCCCTATTCGCAACATGTGCGAGGCGCAAAGGGGGAATAGATGATCCGGATTCTCTGCGCGGCCCTGATCGTAACGACCCTAGGGTTCGCCGCCTACGGCGCCCTAACCCTGTATGACGAAACCCTTCAGGTAGGAAGAATGTGGGAAACCCCCGCCGTGCGTCCTCACGAAAAACCCATTCCCGTCATGGCCGACGAAAGCATGCCCTATACCGGCGGCGAGCGGCTCTATCG
>JABDRH010000629.1 GCA_013041835.1 Desulfatitalea sp.
GAGTTGATCGATTAAAAAATGATCTGCGAAAGGTTCTTGAATGCCCTCAAGGTTGCCAAAGCTTTATTTGATAGGCATTTGAGGGGTAACAGTATAAATTTGGGGAAACATTTAAGGAATAGGTGGAAGGCCTATTCGCCATGCGGATCTTTCTTTTGAATTTGACGTATTTCCAAAAATAAAAATCGTCATAGCCTATTATCTCGGTGAAGAGGCTTTTCCATCTCAGGCATCTCTGCTGTTTGATTCAACTGTTGACCACTATATGGTAACTGCCGGAATGGCATCCATAGGTTACCATTTAGTAGATATCATAATTAAAAAACAGTAATCTCACAGGGCGAGGAAGTGGAATGCCTCTTGGCCTACTGGACCCAGGGGGAATATTGGGGTAAAGAACGAGCGGTGATTGTCACCTACAATCCAGCCTCGCGCCGCAAGCACGAATATACATCCAATGACAAGTTGGCGGCAGTCCGCCAGGAGCTGCTTTCCATGCGAGCAAAGGTAAGAGACAAGGCGCCGCATTGGAGAAACGAGGAGGCGGTCCATAATTGATTGTTGCGACCATATCCATTCTCTACGGTTGGGGGGTGAAGTTGAGCGCAGCTTGCGGTTTACCCAATCGTCAGCATGCCAGGCGGTAAGAAGCAGCGAACAGATTGCGGATGAAGTGGAAATCACTCTATCGGATAAGACAAAAGCATCATTTCGTCACCGCCCCCCTTTCGTCCCAATCCCTGACGATATGCGATTGCCCTGATCAACGTCCTGAAAACGCTTGACAATCATATTTATTAGGAATATGTAAGCAAAGCAGGCGCCCGATAAACGTTAGGGTGCCTGCGTGAGGACGCTATTAACTGATTGACTTATAGAATCTCCATGGCTTCAAAATTTTATGTTCTATACAATAAGTTAAGGGCTTCCCCATCCCGTACTTTTTGCTCCAAGTTTTATCCTCCTTATATAGTTGATGACATAAGGAGTTGGTATAGGTGTGCCCATAAGGCTATATCTATTACATATAATTCGAATGTGATGTCTTTCAAATGATATTGGTCTGTTATACTGATACTGGCGAGCGCAAATCGAGTAGATATAGCAAATATCAATCCCATGAAGATATGTGTCCACCGCCAACACCCAACATGTATGCGCCGCAAAAGAGGCGCGTCCGTTAGTATATATGCGCCGGCTAAGTCAACTTAAGATTCTAGAAAGGAGGTGAAAAGATAATACCCTTATGTTTGTGATGTTTTTTAAAAACTTTAAAACCGATAGCATCTTTGCATAGACTACATTTATGAGGAATGGTTTTATGAAAAGACTGATATGTTCCATTTTATTGTTAAGTATTCTAACTTGCACAATAAAGGTTTTTGCTGCAGCTTATACCGTTCCAACTATTGGAACAAAAGGTATGGGTATGGCAAGTGCTTTTACTGCGGTAGCGGATGATCCAACTGCTATTATGTATAATTCAGCAGGTCTTACCCAGCTTAAAGAAGGTCAAACTTATTTATACGGAGATGTAAATCTTACTTATACAACATCGGAATTCAGTTTTTCTGAATTCACGACCGGTGGCGTAACTTATCCCGGCGATGATTCCAGCCTTAATATGTTTGTGCAATCAATAGAATTTTATGCTGCAAGATCGTTTGGGAACTTTGCCGGGGGGGTTGCCGTGTATCCGGCTTATGGAACAGGCGGTTTTTCATTTGATAACGTAACTGCTCCCAGCCTTATGGGTACAGTTCGTCATATGACTTCGGCGAGCGGTTATTTTTCTTTTACCGGTGCTTTGGCCTGCAAATTAACACCAAACTTATCCGTGGGAGTTACTGGGGAAGTTTTATATGGGTTGTTTGAATCTAAAACAGAAAGAGATATTACTATTCCGGCGGGTCCACTTGCGGGTACATATGACTTTGCTTTAAAACAAGAGGGAAATGGTTTTGGGGGCTCCAGAGCCAATTTTGGAATTTTGTATGCTATTTCGCCAAATTTGAAAATCGGAGAAAATATAAAAACACCGACAAAGTTTACGATTGAGGGAACTCAAACTGTTTCCGGCAATCCGGGTATTACGACGTTACCGGCAAATGGGGAAACAGATTATATTAGCCAAAATGGGCTTCCATGGGAGTTTAATACCGGTATATCGTACGATGTTACTCCTGAATTTACTGTCTCGCTTGTTCACTGGTTTAGGTTGTATAGCCAGGTTAGCAGTGATGTGGGACTTGCGGCGCCTACTTCCGAGAAAACATGTGACGATATTCATAATTTTGGCGCAGGTGCAAACTGGAAGGTGTCACCGGTTTTACAGTTAAGAGCAGGCGTTATGTATAATACAGAGTTGATAAAAACTGAGTATTTAACGGCTGGGTTCAATAATTTAAATGCCGCGATTTCTCCGTCAGCAGGGGTAAGCTATAATCTAACGCAGAATACTGAGATTTCTTTAGCTTTTCAGTACACACATTTCTTTCCTAGGACGAGTGCATCTGGTGAAAGAATATATGGAAACGCTATCCGTACTATGGTTGGCGCAACCTACACGTTTTAGCGTGAGCCCTAAGCGCCTGTCTTGCTTTATTTTTAAGTGATACGTGATACAGTTTTATTTAGTGCCTGAACTGGAAAGGACATTTTTATTCCGCATAGTGGTTTAAAAAACGGACTTCTCCATAATATATTCCTGGCAAGTAGCAAGTTTGCTTGCCAGGGACGGGGGACGGGAGGGACGGGGAACGGGGATGCAATCGTACCCCTATCCGTCCCCTTCTCGCCCTCAGGCTGTGCTCGGTGTTGGTCTTGACAAAACAATGTAATAGTGGGTATCTTTGGTGTATAGGCTACACTGTGAGGTGTTATAGGATACGGATTTAAATTTACTTTACAGGCAAACAGCGCAAGGAACCGTTGTAATTACAGAGAATTAGGGAAAAGTCGAGAAAATTATGAACTCTTTTAAAAATCTATTAATAGCGTTTTCTGTCCTTTTTGCCGTTTTTACAGTTATTCTCGATGACGGCAATGATCGCGTCGCGATTGCCGCAGATAGAATAAAATTAACTTCATTGGTAGAACCTTGCGAGCTAATACCAAAGAATGAAGCGGAAAGTATAATGGGGACTGCACTCCAGGAAGGTAAATATAGTGAGAATAAGAAAGTGGGCCAGAAAATATGCATATATGAAGCGGAGAATACTAATTCCTTTGTTTTTTTGCAAATCAGTTTGACGCAAAACGGATTCATATCCTCCAATGTTCTATCATCAGGCCAAAATGCAAAAGCAATTTACACTTCAATTAAAAACGCTTTTCCTGATCGTGAAAATATTAGTAGAATAGGCGATGATGCGTTTATAGCTACCCCAGGAATTCATATTTTAGTGGGTGACTATTATTTGGCAATCGGAGCCGGAAACATCATGCGTAATAAGGATAAACTTATAAAGGCCGGCGATAAGGCCGTGGCCAATCTTAGGCTCGCGCAAAAATAACTTCTGATAGGGCTTCAACCGGCACCCAAAATGGGTTGCAAGGATGATCCGGACCAAGATATGGCCTCGCTGTGATGACGCCCCGGGAATTGCCGGTATTCGTTTTTCCGGGCTTGGTTCTAATTTCGCCCACTCTTGGCATTAGCCAATCTATGATTTGAAACATCCCATTGATATAATGTCACATACCGGTGCTTTGCAGCTTTCGAATCAAGTCAGTGGGCTATGTTAGAACCCAACTCGTTTTTTCTGATTGATTTCTGAACAAGAGATCTGCTATTCGGTTATTCGTCGGCTGAAGCCATCGCTCGACACCGGTTTGACATTTCAATTTTCCACTTCATGCATACGCGAAGTTGCTCTCCGAATTCAGTTGTTTAACCCCACTCACGTTTCTCTTCAGTCAATGATGTTTCGATACCTTTATCGGTAACACCCTGAAAACCAGGCATCATCCATTCGGCCCCAAATCAATAGCAGGAGGTTTACAATGATCGTCTATAAAAATCGAATCAAGGGTCGGTACCGATGGACCCGGGTTACCCGGTTTTTAATGTCGGCAATATTGGTTTCAGTCTCCACGATAATGGCAACCGGAAGCCTTTTTTGGGCACAAGCGGTTGAGAATCCAGGCCCTCTGGGAAACGTTACAAGTGTTGCAAATGCGACGCTGGACATCCCTCCGCCGCTGCTTGAGGATGTGCCCGAACCGACCGGGCTCGACCAATTTGTTAAGGATCGAGCAGCCTTGCTCAAGCTCGGGAAAGCCCTGTTCTGGGATATGCAGGTTGGCAGCGATGGCATTCAAGCCTGTGCGAGTTGCCATTTTCACGCGGGCGCGGATAATAGAATTAAAAATCAGGTGTCGCCAGGCGTTTTGGCTGATCCGAAGGATACCACTTTCCAACTGGGCGGCGCGCCAAACTATACACTTATGAATACAGATTTTCCTTTGTCCACCGATAGCGACATGAACGATACTGTTTCGTCTCAAGGCGTTTTTTCTGGCGAGCCGATCGATCCGGATGGCTTCCAGATCAATGTCAATGGGGTAATCATCAAAGTGCGCCGGGTCGAACCGCGTAATACGCCGACCGTTATCAACGCCGTTTTCAACAGACTGCAGCTTTGGGATGGTCATGCCAAAGATCAATTCAATGGGGTGACGCCATTTGGTGCAAATCCACAGGGAAATTATCCTGTTGTGTACCGAGCCCCAACGCGCCATGCTGATTGGGAGCCTTTCGATATCATTCAGGACGGCGGTTTAAACAACACGTCACTAGCCTCAATCGCCGTAGGACCGGTAACCAGCTTGTTTGAAATGACTTCAGAAGAACGTACTTTCCCTGATGTACAGCTTGTACTGAAGAAAAATGGTCATAAATTAAAATCGGTTCGTCCTCTAGCCAAGCAAATCGTATCGCCGACCGACAGCGTTTTAGGAACCAGCAGCCGCTCTCCAAAGCTCGGCTTGATTGATAAAGACTATGCAGCGATTATCGAGCAAGCTTTTAAAAGAGAATGGTGGGATTCAAATGTGAAGCAAGATGGATATACCCTCATAGAGCAAAACTTCTCTTTGTATTGGGGATTGGCTTTGCAGGAATACTTGTCCACATTGAAAGCGGATGCGGGACCGGATGCCGGCACCCCCTTCGACAGGTATCAGGCCGGTGATGAATCTGCGCTTACGCCACAAGAAATCAGCGGCCTGCAGATCTTTACTGATAATGTAGCAAATGGGGGTGGAAACTGTAGTACCTGTCACGTAATTCCCGAATTCACCAGGGCTTCTGTCAGAAGAACACTCGCTCAGGAAAACCTGAATGGAACCGCCAAAGATTCTACTATCGCGGCAAACGGTTTTTTTACAAACTTTGGCGTAAGGCGTCCCGGAGACGATCCGGGTGCCGGAACTTCAAGTGCGTTCCCGAATCCACCAGACACACCGGAAAACACTTTCAGAGCGCCAACATTGCGTAACATTGCCTTAACAGCTCCGTATATGCATACCGGCCGGTTTTCAACGCTGGAGCAGGTCGTTGACTTTTACAATCAAGGTCGCAATGACGGTGAGGTTCAAAGAGCTGCTCCGCTCGGCCTTACCCAGCAACAATTGGCGGATTTGGTCGCCTTTTTAAGATGCGGGCTGACGGATGAGCGCGTCATCTTGGAAAGAGCTCCGTTTGACCATCCACAATTGTTTGTCCCCAACGGGCATCCGGGAGATGAGCATTTTGTTACGCCCGACAAGAACGGAAATGCCACAGATGAGCTGATGGAAATACCAGCGGTTGGCGGTGATGGTGTTGCCACACCCATATCCGCGAATAATTTCGACGTGAAACTTGGCGTTTCGTCTATTCCATGTCCTGCGCGGCCATAAGTGTTTGGGCCACGAGGCTTGTGGCATAAGGGTCAAGAGCCCGTATCACCCCGTACTCTGCATGGCCGCTGCGATGCCGTTGATGCTCAGAAACAGCGCTTGGCGCAAGGGCATGGATTGCTCTTCGGGGTGTTCGGCCCAACGCCTGAGAAGTTCGACCTGGATCAGGTTGAGGACGTCGGTATAGGGGTTGCGCAGAACGATGGATTGCTGAATGGCGATGTGATTGTCCAACAGTTTCTCCTGGCCGGTGATCTTCAACACGGCCGATTGGATTTTTTCAAACTCCGCTGCGATGATGTCGTGGAAACGATCCTGCGAGAGGCCGCTATAAGCCTGTGCGATCTCTATGCGGGTACGGGCCAGTTCCAACTGTACGTTTTCTATTACCGTGCGGAAGAAGGGCCAGCTTTGCCACATCGATTGCAACTGCTCCAAGGCTTGCGCATCATTTTTGATTTCTTCTTCGATGGCCGTGCCGGCGCCGTACCAGCCCGGTAGATTATAACGGGTCTGGGTCCAGGAGAAGACCCAGGGGATGGCTCGCAGGTCGTCGAACCGCACCTCGCTGGCCGAGACCCTGGAGACCGGTCGAGAGGCAATGGGCAGGTTGCCGATATGCTCGATAGGTGTGAGCTGTTTGTACCATGGCCAAAACGTTGGATCGTCGATGAGCTTTCGGTAGGCCTGCATGGATTGGATGGCGATGCGCTCCATAAGGGCCTGCATGGGCGGGCTGCATCCCACGTCGCATTCTTTGTCGTGGGCGGTCAGCAGCAAGGCATTGACGATTTGCTCCAGGTGCCGGCGGGCGATGAAAGGCCGGGCATAACGGAAGGAGATCACTTCGCCTTGTTCAGTAAAGCGTATGCGGCCGCTGCGGCTCTGGATGGGGATGGCGAAAATGGCCTGATTGGCGCGGCCGCCGCCACGGCCCACGCTGCCACCCCGGCCATGGAAGAAGCGCATCTTGATATTGTTTTTCAGGCCAACTTCCGACAGGTTTTCCTGACCCTTGTGCAGTGCCCAGTTGGCCATCCAGAAGCCGCCGTCCTTGTTGCTGTCCGAGTATCCCAGCATAATCTCCTGGAAATCGCCACGTGCGCTGAGATGACGCCGGTAGAGGGCATTTTTATATAGGGCCTCCATCAGCGATGCAGCTTCTTGCAGATCTTCGATGGTTTCAAAGAGAGGCACGACATCCAACGGCGTGGTGACGACATCGTTTTTCATGCGCCACATGCCAACCTCTTTGGCCAGCAGCAGCACTTCCAGCAAGTCGCTTACCGAATGGGTCATGCTGACGATGTAAGCACCGATCGCCTGTTCATCCTTGTTCATAACCCGACGCATCAGCTTGAATACATTCAACAGTTCGGTGGTTTGGTCCGAGAAGTCTCCCAGCTCACCACAGAGAGGTCTCGGATTGGCCAGCTCTTTTTCCAGGAGATAGACTTTTTCCGACTCGCTAAGGGTCGGGTAGTTTTCGCTGACACCGCCTAACGCCAGCAGCTCCGCAATTACCGCCCCATTTACCTGGCTGTGCTGACGAATGTCCAGCGCGGCCAAATGAAAACCGAATACCCGGCTGCGGATGGTCAGATTGGAAAGGCTTTGGTAGGAGGAAAGCGCCTCAAGTCCGCAGTCGGCCAGGCTGTTTTGAAGAAGTGTCAAATCGTTCCGGAATTGCGATATGCTATAGATGCTGTTATCCGGATCCGCTTGGAATTGTTTGAGGTGCGCTAGCATATAGGCGATTTTAAGCCGGAAGGGCTCGAAACGGTAACGATGCAGTTTGTCCGGATCCAACGCGATCGTCCCGGCCTCGCGTTTAATATTTTCCATCAGGGCATGGGGCACGGCCACGCGCAGCGATGAGATGCTCAGCTCCTTCCATAATGCTTCGATGGACTTTCGGTAGTTGTCCAGGGCCGCATTTCGCTGTGCGTCCAGCGTTTGGGCCGTGATGTCGTGGGTCACAAAGGGATTGCCGTCCCGGTCTCCGCCGATCCAGGAGCGAAAACGCAAAAAAGGCGAAGAATCGTTGATATTGTAATAGGTGCTCAACGCTTCGCTCAGATCGTCGATGATGCGTGGCAGGGTTTCCCAGATGGCATGGGTCTGGTAGTAGATGCCGTTATTCACCTCATCGTGCACGCGCAGCCGATCCGGGCGCACGTCGTCCGTCACCAACAGCAGGGCCACTTCATGGGCGATGTGGTCGATCGTGCGGGCCATGTCCCGATCGGAAAGCGGCCGGTCCTGGGATAGGCGCTGCAGCAACTCGGCGATGCGGTCTTGCTTGAGCAGAATGGTCCCGCGGCGGACCTCGGTGGGATGCGCGGTAAGGGTCGGTTCGATGTCCAACTCTTGGACCAGCAGGCGTATCTCGTCTTCGGATAGACCCTGCTGCTTGAGCAGATGGATTGCTTCGAGGATCGACCCCTTACGCGGGCTTTCCGACGTTTCCTTTTGGGCCGCCAGGCGATTGATGCGAATGATCTCCTGCCGTTCGGCTTCGTTGACCATGTGAAAAAAGGCGGTAAAGGCGCGACAGATCCAGACCAGTTGATCCAGGTCGAGGTCCGCGATGCGCGGCTGCAGGTTGGTGTGGGACCGCCACTGATTCGAATGGGAAGCGGCCTCGCAAAGATCCATCAGATCCTCGATCATTCGGGCGGTTTCGATCCCGGCCTGTTGACGCACGACCTGCCGCACAAGTCGGCCGATGAGATCAAGCTTATATCGCAAGGGTTTAGTTATGCCCAGTGTCCGTCCAACGCTTGCGGTGGTTTCTTTGTCAGTCATGCGCTTGATTCCCATGGCTCATGATAAGGGGTGGAAAGAATCGACGGACTTGTTCCGAACTGAAAAAACGGCCGGTCTATCAGTCCCATCTTCTTGGTATCGGGACCCACACTGTACCAACGTATCCAATTCGACACGGCTTTCGATAGTGGTACTGGGTTTTCAATAGCGCCCGATATGAAAGATCAGCACTTGCCGCTATCGGATCTGAGTATGCCAAGGCAGGGTTTGGGTGTCAATAGCGATAGAAATACAAGATGTTGAACGACATTCCATTTAAAATTATTGGTGCAAATCAAAAAACAGGAGCAGCTTAAAAGCCTTCGCGGTCAATTAAAATGGAATGGCGACCTTGAGACGGTGCGGATAGATTAATGCCTAATTGCGCCGGCTTTTTTTCCGTCTTCAAGGCGTGTCAAAGGACGCATCGTGTCCTGCTCAATATTGGTCTAATCTGTTACTTGTGCGTCATTTCCCGAAAGCGGAATCTATCGTTCTAGCTGCGCGCGTTCCGAATTCGACCGCCGTGTTCTGTCCGGCCGCCGACATGAAGTCAGCGGCGAATTGGACCCGGGAGGCAGGGTTGATCCTTGCATTGAAAGCGTCGATGGCCCGATAGGCCCCGACCTGTGTGAATGGCAGGGCAAGCGGCCAACGGGTGACGTGTGTGACATCCACGTAGCCCTTGATTTCGGGAAATACCTTGAATACGGTCTCCAGGGTTTTGGCAATGATGGTCGCATCGTCTTTTGCGAGGTAACGTGTGGCGGCATCGGTTTCCCACAGCGCGGTGATCATGCCGTGGCCTTCCGGCGCAAGATTCGATGCCTTGTTATGCTCCAGAACCAAAACGGCAATCTCCTTGCTTTCCCGAGATGACAGTTGAACCAAAAAGGCCCTGGCATCCGGCACCACGGTGGACCCGATGCCTACCGCGATGCTCTGGGTATAATCCAATTTTTCATTAAGTGGCTGCAAAATGGCCGCGTAGCCCTCGCAAATCCGGTTGGCCACCGGAAGGGGGCAACTGACCACACAGGCCGTCGCCTTTTGTGTTTCGGGATCAAGCCCTTGGGTCTGCCATGTGACCGCCACATGATCCCCATGGTCGGCAACGCGGGTGGCAGGGCTTTGCAGCCGAATGTCCAGGTGCTGGGCCAAATCCCTGGCAAAGCGATTCAGTCCACCGTTAAGGTAGAGAAATCGGTTTCCGAATCCATTGGCCAGGGCCGAAAAAAATTCGACCTTGGAAGCCTTGTTGGAATTGGCCAGCAACATGGTCCGGACCATGGGCTCGCAAAGATAATCGTTGATCTCCGCATTCACGGTTCGAAGCACATAATCACGGGCGCTTTCCGTATC
>JABDRH010000632.1 GCA_013041835.1 Desulfatitalea sp.
GATACGCTCATGGCTCTGCCCACGGTATTTATCGGCCTATTGGTCTATGCATTGGTCACCAGTCGAGGGCCTTTAGGCGATTTTGGCCTGTTATTTACGCTGCCCGGTATTGCCATCGGTCAGACCATTCTGGCCCTGCCGGTCGTCACGGCCCTGACCGCCACAGCCGTGGAAAGCATGGATGCCGATTTGCGCACGACCCTGCTCTCCCTGGGCGCCAACCGCCGCCAACTGGTGCTGAGCAGCTTATGGGAGGTGCGCCACGGCATTCTTTCTGCCGCCCTGACCGCCTATGGCCGCGTGATGACCGAAGTGGGCATCTCCATGATGGTGGGCGGCAATATCAAGTGGCACACCCGCACCATTACCACCGCCATCGCACTGGAGACCAACAAAGGCATGTTTGCCACGGGTATCGCTTTGGGGTTGATACTGCTGCTGATCGCACTGACCGTAAACGCCGTCGCCTCTTTTCTGCGTAAGCATTAACGTGATGTACCTATACCAACTCGACGACATCATTCAGACCTACAACGGACGGCCGGTGCTCGGTATCGACCACTGGACGATTCCGGCCCGGTGTATCATTGGATTGTGCGGCCCCAATGGCAGCGGCAAGAGTACCCTGCTCCGGCTGCTCGGATTTGTGATGCCCCCTTCCCACGGCGCTATCCGATTCAAGGGCAAGCCAGCCCATTGTTTCGGCACAGGCGTACGCGACCGCGTGGCGCTGCTGTCCCAAACACCCCACCTGCTTAAAAGAAGTGTCTACGGCAACATTGCCTATGGCCTGCGCATTCGAAAACACAAACACAACGAAACGTTGCGCGTGCACCAGGCCATGGCCATGGTGGGATTGGACGCCGAGCGGTTCGCTAAGCGGCCGTGGTATGCCCTGTCCGGTGGTGAAGCCCAGCGTGTGGCCCTGGCGATGCGCCTTGTGCTCGAACCGAAAGTGTTATTGCTGGACGAACCCACCACGAGTGTCGACGCCGCTAGCGCCCAGTTGATTAAAAAAGCCGTCCTGCATGCCCATCATCAGTGGCGCACGAGCCTGATTATCGCCAGCCATGACACCCGTTGGCTTCAAGAGATCTGCCATGATATGTGGTTTCTTTTTCAAGGTAAGTTGCTGGGCCGGGGTCAGCGTACCCTCCTATTCGGACCGTGGCAAATGACGCAGGACGGACAGGCACGAAAAGTTCTGACCGACGAGCAACACGTTATCGCTGCCGATCCGCCCCAGGATCTGGCAAATGCCGTGGCCGTGATGGATCCGGCCATTTTAACGCCACACGCCGAACGTCCCCGATTGTCCCCCCCCGTCGCCTGCCTGGCAGGCACCCTCACATCCTTGTGCCTGGACAAACTGTCGAACCGCATCCTGGCATCGATCATGGTCGGCCAGACCGAATTTAACCTCTACCTGCCCTGCAGCGGCTTTAATCAGCGCACCCCGAATCCCGGCGACACGCTGTGGATAAGCTATGCCCCCCAACAGGTGCAATGGTGCTGATAAAGTACTTTTCCCCGCGCTCTAGGATTGTCGGTGATCACCTGGCCAGAAAATCACCCACCACCCGCACAAATGCTTCCGGCGCTTCTGCCGGGATGGAGTGGCCGATTTCGGGCAGATGTTCATGCCGCCCCCCGCAAATGCCGGCAATCTCGCCGGCGCCATCTTGGGTGACCAGCGGGTCGTCATCACCGGTGAGCACCAAGCTGAGAAACGGAAGCGCTTTGAGGCCATTTCGCAACGGCGGGTAGTGTTGCATGGCCTCCAGGTGGGCGCGCAGGGCATCGGTGTGATTGCGCCGCACGATGGTCTTGACGATTCGCTCCAAGTTTCCTTCGTTCTCGCGCAGAAAACGCTGGCCGAACACATGGGGCAGAGCCGCCCACACCATCGCATCCAGGCTGTGGTGCTGTAAAATCTCATTCCAGGAGCGAACAATCATCTTGGCCCTGAAGGTCGACCGCGTAGAGAGGCTGCACAATACCAGGCGGGTGATCAAATCCGGCGCCATCTTCGCCATGGCAAGGGCCACCCGCGCACCGTGGCTGATACCCACCACGGCCGTGGCCTGGATGTTCAGTTCATTGAGCAGATGCCTCAGGTCCGATGCGTGCAGCCCCAGGGACAAAGGCTGCACGCCCAGCCCGCTCTCTCCCTGGCCCCGGGCATCGTAGACCAGCAGTCGATAGCGGTTGGTCAGAACCTTGGCGGCCGGTCTCCAATTC
>JABDRH010000633.1 GCA_013041835.1 Desulfatitalea sp.
CCGAATGGCTGCGCCCGTACGGCATGCCGTACGGGCGCAGCCATTCGGCGGGTCGTGATTTCTGGTTTCCCACAGCCCCAAGTGCGACAGGATTTTCTGGATCACCGGTGGTTCTTCGATAAAGGCGCCGGCGTCCGAAAAGCAGCCGTCGGTAACGATCACATGCAGGTTCGGGTTGAAGGTCGAAATTCGCCGAAGTTGTGAACGGGCGCGGCTTCTTTGCCTGTACCCTTACCGGACCACGCCCCGCGCTTTTAGCCGGTCAATTTTTTCTTGGGAATAACCCAGTTCCGTTAGAATTTGATCCGTATGTTCCCCGATTTTAATGCCGATGGTCCTGACACCGGCGCTGTTTTCACTGAAATGAAACGGATACCCCGGAATTTTGACCTTGCCGTAGACCGGATGGTCGAAATCGACCATGTAATCGTTGGCATCGACCTGGGGATCGGAGAGTACGTCCAGATTCCGCTGGACCGGGCTGAACATCAACCCGGCATCGAGAAAGATGCGCATCCATTCATCGCATGATTTTTGGGCGAATACATCGTCGAACAACGCGACCAGCTCCTGACAATGAGCCTTTCGCCCTTGTTCATCGATGAACCGCGCATCGGACAACAGCCGACCTTGCCCGGTTGCCTCACAAAATGCAGGCCAGTATTTGTCTTCCGGATGATGGGTGCTCATGATCCACCGGCCGTCCTTGCACCGGAAGCGATTCCTAAGGGGTGAGTTATCCAGGCGATTCCAGGCCATATTGGGGTCCTTGCCGGATGTGCCCGCGAAATACATGTTGGGATACATCATCCACAGCGCGGAACTGAGCAACGAAACATCCACCTGTTGTCCGACGCCCTCACGTTCCCGGACGAAAAGGGCGGTCAGAATGGCGTGACTGGTGGCGATAGCGGCGACCTGATCGAGCAGGGCGAGGTTCAACACGCAAGGCTCCTGCTGTCCTGCCGCATACATGAGCCCGCTGCGCGCCTGCCCCAGCGGGTCGTAGGCGCCCAGGTCGCTGTCGGGTCCGTTCGGACCATAGCCGGATACGGCCGCATAAATGAGTTTCGCGTTGATCTGACGAAGGGGGGCGTAATCGAGCTTCCGCTCGGATAGCGACGTTTTGCGCAGGTTGGTGATAAAAACGTCGGCTCCGGCGATTAGATGGTCGAATATTTTCCGTCCCTGCTCGGTTTTTAGCTGGACGAAGAGCCCTCTTTTGTTGCGGTTGGACACCTGGAAGGCGACGCTCTGGTTACCCGGCAGCGCAAAATCCATGCTGCCCACACTCGTCCATCCCCGTGATGGATCGGCGATACCGCTTTCCACCTTGACCACGTCCGCGCCCAGTTCGCCCAGGATCGACGCGGCGCCGGGGCCGGCATGGAAAACAGCGTATTCGACCACGCGGACACCCGCCAGCGGGCCTTTTTGATTCTCTTGATGTTCCAAGACTCAGTATCCGATGAATTCAGGTTTCCGTTTCTCCAGAAACGCACTGACCGCCTCTTTATGATCCGCGGTGGAAAAGCATAGCGTCTCATTGAGTTCTTCGTATGCCATGGCCTGTTGCAGCGTTGATTCGAGGCCGTGGCGCAGCACCCGTTTGGCCATCTTGACGGCAAAGGGCGGAAGCTGTGCGATCTCGTGGGCCAACGCATGGGCCCGATCCATGAGCTGTTCCTCCGGCACCACCTCGCTGACCAGCCGGATGTCCAGCGCCTCCCGGGCATCGATGGATCTTGCCGTCAGGACCATTTCACTGGCCTTGGTAACGCCCACGACCCGGGAGAGGAAAAAGGAACTCCCATACTCCGGGCATATGCCGACTTTCACGAAAGCGGCGCCGAACCGGGCGTTGTCCGATGCGATGCGCAAATCGGAAATCAGCGCCATGGTAAGCCCGCCACCGACGGCATGGCCGTTGACCGCAGCAATGATCGGCACCTGCACATCGAGCAAGGCCATGGCCACTTGATTGCTGTACACCGGCCGAAGTCCGCCGCGCTCCTTGTACCGGTCGTATCTGCTGCAAAAGGCTTTGAGATCTCCCCCGGCACAAAAAGCCTTTCCTTCTCCGGTAAGGATGACGACCCGCAGGTCTTGCATCTCGTTCAATTGGGGCAAAAACCCCATCAGGTCCTTTTGAAGTGCCATGCTAAGGGCATTGAGCATCTTGGGATTGTTCAGTTTCAATACGCCGACATGTCCTTGTTGGTTCCATATCAGGTTCGGAAACGCGCTGTCCATATGGGCCTCCGGTTTTTTGTATTTTTCTGGACGAACACTATTTGCACTGAAAATCGGGTTTTCTCTTTTCCAGGAAGGCGCTGACACCTTCATTCTTGTCCGCGGTATCGCAGATCTTGGCAAAGGCGTCCAGTTCAATATCGAGCCCTTCTTCCAAGGACCCCTGGAGCCCCAGGAAGGCGGCGCGTTTGACGCTGCGGACCGAAAGCGGCGCATTGCCGTTGATCATGCCTGCAACCTTCAAGGTGTTGTCCATGAGTTCTTCAGCGGGGACGACTTGCTGCACCAGACCAATTTGAAGGGCTTTTTCGGCCGAAATCGCCTGGCCGGTGAAAAGTAGATAATTGGCCCAGCCGGGTCCCACGGCGCGTGGCAGCCGCTGTGTCCCGCCGGCGCCCGGTATGATTCCCAGCTTGACCTCGGGCAATCCCAGCTTGGCGCAGTCCGCCGCGATGCGCAAGTCACAGGCCAGGGCCAGTTCAAGTCCGCCTCCCAAACAAAAACCATTGATTGCGGCGATGACCGGCTTGTCGCAATAGGCGATGCCGCTGTAAAATTCCCGGCCCTTTTTCATCCGCTCGTATGCGCTGTCATGATCCAGATCGAGCAACTTTGAAATGTCCGCACCCCCCACGAAAAATTTGCCGGGAGCACCCGTCAAGACGATACACCAGACCGAATCGTCGTCGACCATCTCATTGAGCTTGGCTGAAAACGCGAAGCGCAATTCCGGCGTGAGGGCGTTTGCCGGCGGATTGTTGATGGTCAGGATGCCGACCTTGTCTCTGATTTGCGTATCGATTCTGCCTTGTTCCATAACATGGCTCCCTTCCGAGAGGCGAATTACAGCCCTTTTAATTTGTTTAGCAGATAGGCGCCCGCATCCGCGAGCATGGCCCATCGCTGCGGGAAATCCTCACCGTATTCTTCCGCCTGGGCCTTAATGATATCGTCAATGGGAATGTCCGCGTACACGCCGCGATCCGCGACGTACGCCATCTTGATGTTGTTTTCTTCGTCATAGGCATGAAGGATGGCGTCCTTTCGTCCATCGAAGGCCAGGGGCGGGACATGGTGCTTGCGACAGTATTCGGCGTCGAAGACCGGTGTGGATTTGACCCATTTTTCTTCCAGAAAAAACTCCGTGATGCCGTGGAAAACAAACACGTCAGATCGCAAAAACCGCACCAAACCCGGGTCGGCCAGATGATTGCGGACATCCATGAAATGCAATCTGGACGGAATTTTCGCGGCCCTGCCCATGGCGCAGAGCAACCCGGCCTTGCAGACGCAAAAGCCGCCCTTCCGTTTCAATACATTGCTGGCGCGATAGTGCTCGGGCAAGTGACAATGAAAATACGGATCATACCGGATGTCGTCACGGACTGCATAGTAGAGAGCGACGGCCTGTTTTACCGGGTCCTGTGGTACATCCTTGAGTACGCGGGCAACATAATCAACGATGGCCTCGTGCCCACTGTCGAGCAGGTCGGTGGGTGCAATGAATGCGTGACAGCCATCGTGCATAAATTTGCCGGATGCCATCAGACTTTCACGATGCAAACCGCCGCCTGACTCAAGCCGCCGCACAAGGCGGCGATGCCATAGCCGCCGCCCCGGCGCCGAAGCTCGTAGATCAGCGCCATGATCAGACGGGCGCCGCTTGCACCCACCGGATGCCCGATGGCGATGGCGCCGCCATTGACATTGGTCCTGTCCAGGAGTTGCTTCATCTTTGTATCGTCGCCGTCGGACAGGATCCTGGCGGCGGTGAGCGGCATGGCCGCGAATGCTTCGTTGATTTCAATCAGTTTCATGTCGTCGAGGGTGAGGCCCGTCTCTTTCAATGCCATTTGAATGGCCCAACCGGGAGCCGCGGCAATCATGTTGTGGGCCGATGCGAGTCGACCGCCGTAGACATATTCACCCAGGGGCGGCCTATCGAGTTGTGCCGCTTTTTCCCGGCTCATGGCCAAAACGGCGGAGGCGCCGGTGTTGATACCCGGCGCGGCGCCCGCGGTAATGGTGGGGTTGTCCCAAACCGGTTTCAATTTCGCCAGCTTCTCCAGGCTGGTGTCGGGGCGATGCTGCTCGTCGATCTCGATGACCAGGTCCGGTCCCTTCTTTTGGGGGATCGCCAGCGGTTTGATCATCTCTTCGTCAAATTTGCCTTCCCGATACGCCTTGGCATAGCGCTGTTGGCTTCTAAGGGCCCATTCGTCGTTCATCTCGCGGGTGATGCCGTACTGCTCGAAGCTGACGACGCCGGCGTCATAGGATACGGGACCCGTGCCGGCAAGCGGATAGGCTCCTCCCCTGCGGGCCGCATCGGTAAGCTGCATGTGCCCGGTGCTTTTCCCCCATTTCATTTCCGGCGGCAGGAAATAGACCTGGCGGCCCATGTTTTCACTGCCCATGCCGATGATGACCCGCTCATAGCCGCCCGCGATATCCCGTGCGCCGAGGGTAACGGCGTCCATGGAGCTGCAGCATGCGCTGTCAATGGTCAAGGACCGAGTTGTGGGGGAAAGGCCGGCCAGGATCAACGCCTGACGTCCCGGCACGTTGATCTCCACGCCGGTTTCCATGGGTTCGCAGGTGCCGTAGTAGATGGCTCCCACTTCTTCCGCGGGCAGGTTGTTGCGTTTCAATATCTCCTTCAACACGATTGCGCCAAGGTCGATACTTTTCTCCAGCTTCAGCGCGCCACCGAATCGGCTAAAGGGCGTTCGCAGCGCATCTACAATCATGATGTTTTCGAACATTTCCTATTCCTTATAGTGAGTTTTGTTGGTTCAACAGAAAATCCCGAGCAAGAAAAATGCCATAAACCTTACGAAAGCAACTCACACAACGCTCCTGTATATGTCCGTAATATCGGGGTGAAAAAGGGCCCGGACGAATCAAAAACAATTCGTGTCAATGCAATAATGCATCACATGGGGACAAGCTCGGGAGTATTTCCCGGACCGACATTGCCCTCGTGTCGCATTGCACCGCCAGGGGCGCCATGCAAAGAAATTGAACTTTCCATGGTTTCACGGGAACCACCACAGCATGATGCGAACGCTTTCCCTTATGAAAATAGGCATACAAAAGCTGTTGGCAGGGGACTTGCTATTTTTGGAACATGAATCTCATTTGGGTTAGGAATCGCAATTTAATAAGTTGCCCATTTAGGCGCGCGGATTTGGGTTGGCCCGGTTCGATCTGAGGGCTCAAAACCGCAGGAATAGCGGGCTATTTTGAGGATTTTGAGACCGAAGATCGGGCCA
>JABDRH010000634.1 GCA_013041835.1 Desulfatitalea sp.
GGGCTCGCGCAAAAATAACTTCACATTTTCATGCGCCGATCCATCTCACCCGGCTGCGTTACAAAAATACAGAATATCTCGATATTCTTTAATTTTTGTGCCTTGCCGGGTGAGCGCCTCAACACCTAAAAATGTAAATTTATTTTTGCGCGAACCCTTAGGCCTGAAGGAGGCGTTTTTTCTTGCTCAGAACCTCATTGATGATTTTGACCATATCGGTTTTGAGAACCGGCTTTGTAAGAAGCCCTTTTATTCCGATATCGCTAGCCATTTTTTCGGTCATTGGTTCTTTGAAACCGGTACAAAGGATAATCGGCAGTTCGGGCTTGACAGACAATATGTTTCTGGCCAACTGATCTCCCCGCATTGCCGGCATGGCCATATCCGTAATGACGAGATCAAAGGCCTCTGGGGCCGAGTTGAAAGTTTCAAGGGCTTGTACACTGCTTGTTCTGGAAACGACTTGATGTCCGAGGCGTTCAAGCATTTTTGATTCCAGGATGACGATAGATTCTTCATCATCTACCAAAAGAATTCGCTTTTTTTCTGTTATGATTTGCTCATCTTCTTTTGTGATTACCCATTCGGTGTCCGCTTCAGTCAGCGGCAAGTAAACTTTAAAGGTAGTGCCGTGACCGGGCTTGCTGTACACTTGGATATCACCATCGTATTTTTTAACGATACCGTAAACTACGGCCAGCCCCAAACCCGTACCCTTGCCTTGATCTTTTGTCGTGAAGTATGGTTCAAACATTTTTTCCATGGTAGCTGAATCAATGCCACAACCGGTATCCCCTACTGTCAGTTCCGCATAGGCACCTGGTTTTAAATCGATATCCGGTAATGTGCCAGGCGTCGGGCAATATTTCAAAAGCTGTACGGATATCTCGCCGACCTCTTCTTGGAGGGCATGATATGCATTGGTAATTAAGTTCATGACAATCTGGTGAATTTGTGTTGGGTCCGCCAATACAAAACCGTCCTCCAATTGAATAGCTTCTGAAAAGGCAACGTTTGAAGGAATGGTTTTGCGGCATAACGCCATGACCTCTTTTATTACACTGGATATCTTTACTGGTGTTATTCGGTGCTTATCCTGGCGGCTGAAAGTGAGTATCTGTTTAACCAGATCACTTCCTCGTTTGCCGGCAATGAATATGTTTTCGGCAAAGTTTTTTGCCTCACTGTCTTTTGGCAGATCCTCCATGAGTATTTCAGCCATACCGATGATCGGAGTAAGAATGTTGTTGAAGTCATGCGCGATACCACCGGCCAGATTTCCTATGGCTTCCAATTTCTGGGCTTGCAATAGCTGGACCTCCATGTTTTTCACTTCGGTAACATCATCGATTGTTATCAGTAAAATTTTCGAAGGTGTTTCACGGATCAGTGAAGTGGATACCATTACTGTTCGTTCGGTCAATTTATTGGCGTGTTTTTGTTTATAGGTTGCCTCCACGCTTTCAAAACTTTGACCTGATCGAAAGGTTTTTTGTATGGTCTCACATATGGGGCAGCCGTTGCACATATTTCCACAATCACAACCTTTTGGGTCTTGAGCCCAAACGGAACAATCAAGAATATGCCCCAGCCGAAACCCTTCAGGCTCATATACAGACTTGCCAATCGCATTTAAACCGCTTTGATTGATTTGAATGACGTCTCTATTCTCATTTAATAACACCATGATGACAGGTGTGCTGTTAAAAATGATCTGTAGTCTTTCTTCACTTTTTCTTAAAGAATCCTGTGTTCGCTTTATTTCGGTAATGTCCAGGATAGAGCCAATAATACCGCTGACGGCCCCACTGCTGTCGGAAAAAGTTGCTTTAATAATGAGGGTATCGCGTTTTTCGCCATCGGCGGTTTGTATCTGGCATTCATATTGCTGTTGTCCCCCTCCTTCCAAAAGGTCTAAATCCTTCGTCCGATAAACATTGGCACGTTCAGGCGGATGGACATCATAGACCGACTTGCCGACCATATTTTCTTTTTTTAAGCCGACAAATTGCTCGAAAGCTTTATTAAAGCCGATATAGGCACCGTTTTTATCCTTATAAAAAACAGGGTGTGGAATCGCCTCAAGAAGGTCATTTAGAAATGCTTCACCGGCCTTGATGGTCGATGTCTGTTTTTTGACTTCAAATTTCAAACGACGATTCCAAACAATAAACAAGACAACCACGACTGCGGCAATTCCGCCGATTTTCCAGATGAGCGAATAGTCAAATCCGTGCTCGTATGTGACGGAAATCCATTTTTGATAGATTGCGCTTTGTTCCTGCGCGCTAATGCTGTCCAGCGCTTTTTGAAGGATGCCGGAAAAAATAGGCCAGTCATTTCGCGTGGCCAAGGCCAATCGGTAGCTATAAGGTGTATTGCCGACGACTTTAACCATGCTGTCACCATACACCATGATGTAATAACTCATGATTATCGGACTTCCGATATAAGCGACCACATCCTTTCCCAGCATGGATAACGCTTTGTGTATGTCTGAAACCGGGACGAGTTTGATTTGCGGGTGTTGTGAATCAAGGATCTCATGGATGGAAGCGCCTTGAATAACCGCAATCTTTTTCCCATACAGCCCGCCAAGGTTTCCCACGTAAGGCATATCCGGCCGACTGAAAATAACAATAGGAGAAGATATGTAGGAAGAAGTAAAAGAAAGGTACTTTCGTCGTTCCGGCGTTTGCGCAACAGACAGCAGCATGTCTATGGATTTTTTTTCAGCCATTTCCAACAACTTATAAAAGGGCTGTCCTTTAGTAATTTCAAAGTGAATACCCAGTTTGCGCTCAATTGTTTTAAGATAGTCGATGGCCATGCCGTTGGCTTGACCATCTTCATCGACGAATTCGATGGGCGCCCAGAATGGATCACTACCCACGCGGATAACCGGATGCGCTTTGAGCCATTGGCGTTCTTGCTTTGTAAGAAAAAGATTGTCTTTCAGGACTGAAGTTTTCAATCCGGACGTATCGACCCATTTATCCAGAATGGCGAGGTGATCCGCCATGCTCATGGCGTTAACATACTTATTGAGAATGGATGCGAGGGCCGTCCAGTCTTTCCGGATTCCCATGGCCTGGTTATGGTTGCCAAAGGGCGTTCCTGAAGATATCTTTAGGTTGTGAAGCCCCATGTGTTTGATCAAATAGTTGATTACGGCCAGGTCTCCGATATATGCCTTTGCTTTTGATGTGGCCACTGCTTCTAGTGCATCGGCATCGGAATCTACTTCAAAATGGATGACACCCGGAAACCGTTCCTTGATTTTTTCATTTATGGCAAAGCCCTTTATCAAAGCGACTTTCTGATTATTTAAATCGTCCATGGAGCGGATCATGTCATCTTCTTTTGACGCGATCACCCAGGGAACAAATATATAGTCATCCGTAAAGGAAATATGCTTTTCCCGTTCAGGCGTTCGTCTGATTGTCAGAAAGAGATCATAGTGCTTATTTGAATTTATAATGTCGTTGAGCGCTGTCCGCCATTGAATATCTTCCGTATTGAATTCTATCCTGAAACCAAAGTCCTCCGCCGCTTTTTGGATGTAATCGACACAGATTCCTGAAACCACAGGGTGACGATTGTGGTATGGCGGATTCTTTGCAATGCGGACCCTAACAACATGCTTTTGTTCAAGCCATTGTCTTTCTATTTCAGATATGTCGATATCATTTAAAGGCCTTATCGTGTCGTTGGAAATGGCATGATGAAATGGCCCTTTTTCATTGAATTGCTTGGTGTTTTGAGTGCAGAAACCTTCTTCGATGTATGTCAATGCAAGTAAGAATGTGATGATAAATACTGCGATTCGTGTAATTGCATACTTCTTTAAATCCTTTAACTTAAAAGGAAAAGATATGAAATCCTGAGTGCGCCGGTGATAATATGCTTTCAATGGCCATGACATGAATCTTTGCTCCCGTGGCAATCCTTCGTTTACCGGCCTTTGCCCTGAATAGACCTAGATCAAACCACATGTGGGGAAAAAGTATCCCGAAAAAATTGTCTGTCTGGTTTGCGTGACGCTCAACACGGGGAAACTTCGTTTCAGTTCGATTTCGGGTGAGTTGTTTAAATGCCGAAATCAATGTCCGATGGGCTAGTCTGCAAATTCATGTCTCTGGGCAAGATGATCATTCAGTCTAATTAATCGTTGTGTTGGTGTCAACAAAAGATCATTTCCCACGTAAAGATTGCATGCTGTTCAGCGTGCGGATGCATCGGCAAGGGTGCCCTGGCCGGTTAGGTTTGGCATCCTGATCGATGCGGTCCAAGTGCAAGATGGCGCGTCGCCGCGGAGCCGTTGAGCAACTTGATGGCATTCCATTACTTGGGTTGCACGCTAATCTATTGACATTTAATCAAAAGGCGCTACTGAAGGGCAGGGTGGGAACCTATTCTATTGAGTCGCGGAAGGCATGTTGCCCAAAATAATCTCAACCCGTCTGTTTTGTTCGCGTCCCCGGACAGTATCATTGGAGGCGATTGGCCGATACTGGCCGAATCCCATGGTGGATATGCGCTTGGGCTCGATTTTGGAGTGGGTCAGCATAAATTCGGCCACTGCCGCCGCACGTGCTATGGATAGCCTCAAATTCGATGAATAGGGGCCGCCTTGACGAACGCGTACGTTGTCTGTATGGCCGGCGACAATAATGCCTTCGTTGGTCGTTTCAAGTACTTTGGCTATATTTTTAAGCAATGGTTTGAGTTTTTCGCGAATGACCACCTGGCCGGAGTCAAAGGTGCTCTCCCCCATGAGGCGAATGGAGATCTCATTTTCACTGGCTTCGATGGAAATCTGGTCCTTATACTCCTCTAAATCGGTAGAGAGCAGATCATCGATCTCTTTTCCCAAATCTTCCCGGATGCGTGTTTCGATAATCTGTTGATCGAAATCTTGAGCGATTATTTTCATCCCCTTTGGGATTTCCATGACCCGTATCTTTCGCTGAACGCCAAAAGCTTTCTCCATTGAGCCGGCTACCTGTTTGTATTTCTGGCGGTCCATCTCCGAAAAGGAGAGCAACAGAACGAAAAAGCAAAGCAGCAGGCTCATCAGGTCACCAAAGGTGACGACCCATTTGGGCGCACCTGGGTCAACCTTGGGGCACTCTTCTTGATGCTTAGCCATGGTTCATCCCTATGCCGCCTCGGCTTCCGCCTCGGGCGCATTTTCATCTCCTGGTTGATGCTCGCGCTGCTTCGGCGAAAGAAAGATCTTTAAAGACTCCTCGAGCACCATGGGCGATACGCCGCGGTTGATGCCGATGGCGGCTTCGACAATGATGCTTTTATTCAGTTTCTCATGTTCGCTGCGAAGCGCGAGTTTTTCCGAGAGCGGTATAAAAATGAAATTGGCAAGCACCGCCCCATAAAGCGTGGTGAGCAGGGCCACTGCCATGGACGGGCCGATGCTTGCGGGATCATCCATGGACGACAACATCTGCACCAGTCCGATCAGCGTGCCAATCATGCCGAAGGCGGGAGCGCTGTCGCCCATACCTTTAAAAACGTTTTGCCCGGTGGTATGCCGCTGTATGGTCAAGCGAATGTCCTTGCTCAACATATCCTCGATGAGGTTTTCATCATACCCATCGGACAGGTAACGCAGCGCCTTGGCTGCGAAAGGGTCCGCGGCCTCCTCTTTTTCAAGGGCGATCAAGCCCTCTTTCTTGGCAATGCGGGTAAAATTGACCATCTCTTCGATCATGGCTTCGGCATCGGTCGTTTTGACCAAAAAGGCCTTCATGGCTACGGCAATGGAGTTGAGCACATCGCTCATGGTGAATTTGATGAATGTTACGGCAATGGTGCCGCCAACGACGATCAGAGCACTGGGTATGTTGATAAATATGACGGGGCTGCCACCCAATATCACCGCCGAAACGATGAGTACGGTGCCGCTGATCAAACCGATGATGGTCGCGATATCCATAGCTTTTTTCCCATTTCAGGTCGCACGCCCATACGATAAGCAGGCCTGTTCCAACGCATTGTTTTGTATTTCCGCTTGATTAGGCGTTGGCTGGCTGCTGCGCTGCAAAGAATATCGGTTGCCGTAATGGAAACTTAAGCTGTGCCGGATGCGGAAAGAATGGCTAAAGATAATGATGAAAGAGACGATATGAGCAAATGCGAAGGATGAAAGGTGGGTCGGCGGGTATGCTGAAACTGCAAGGGCGTATCGAAGGCAGGCGGCCGGGTCGTTTTCAAGGTCTTGTTCGCGGGGGTGCGCCATCAATACAAACCGGCAAGCACCAATGGGTTGCCGGATTAACCACAGCCGGTGTGCGGTACCGGCCAGGAAGCACACATGGAAATCCTAATCGTCGAGGATGATTACATTTCACGTAGCTTGCTCAAAAAAATGCTCATGGAAATGGGGCATCAGGTCGTGGAGACCGAAAACGGTCTTCAGGCATGGGAGCTTCTGCAAGAACGGCACATTCAAATCATCATCACCGACTGGATGATGCCGGAGATGGACGGGCTTGAGTTGTGCCGCAACATTCGGGGCAATTCATTTCCGGCGTATATCTACATCATCATGCTTACGGCAAAGGATCGGAAAAAAGACCTGGTTGAGGTGTTTCGATCGGGCGCCGACGACTATATTCCCAAACCTTTCGATCCGGAAGAGCTCAGTGCCAGGGTGTTGACCGGACTGCGGGTGATCGGCCTGGAAGAGCGCCACCGGCAGATGCAGGGGACGCTCATCGAGAGCCGAAATAAGTTGCGTATTGTCATCGACGCACTCCAGGAAGAAATCGTGACGGTGAGTGAAAGAATGGAAATCGTCACGGCCAACCGCACGTTTGCCCAACAGGTGCAATATTCGGTGGAGGAACTGGTCGGCAAATCGTGCCTCGAAATGGCACAAGCGAAGAAGACTTGTTATTTCCACGAAACGGTCCGGCCCATAATTGAATCGGTTTTTGACACCGGGCAGAGCCGCGAAGTCACTTGTGAAACGCAAGGGCAAGATGGGGATCCCCGGATTAAGCAGGTCGCATGTCTGCCCATCAAGGACAATTCGGATCACGTATTCCAGGTATTGGTGGTGAGTAAGGATATGACCGAAGACCGGCGGAAAACCGAAGAGATTCATCAGTTGAATGAGCAGTTGACGCAGAGCGCGGCGCAACTTGAGATCAAGAACAAACGGCTGGAAACCACCCTGTTGCGCCTGGAAGAGACCCAGGCTCAGATGCTGCAGTCCGAGAAGATGGCCTCGATCGGCCAACTGTCCGCCGGTGTGGCCCACGAGATCAACAATCCAACCGGTTTTGTGAGCAGCAATCTAAAAACCCTCGATGATTATCAAAAAGATATCATCCGTCTGGTCGCGGCGTACCGTGATTTTATCGCAAAGATTCGATCCGACGTTCAGGCCGGGGCCGCTTTCCAAACCCTGCGTGAGGTGTTGAACAGCATCGCCGACTTGGAAAAAGAAATCGATATCGATTTTCTCATGGAAGATATCGCTGATTTGATCCGCGATTGCCGTCAGGGCACTGATCGCATTAAAAAAATTGTGATGGATTTGAAAGATTTTGCTCATCCCGGCAATGATACAATCCAGTCCACCGACATCAACAAAGGCATCGAGTCAACCCTTAATGTGATCCACAACGAAATCAAATTCAAGGCTACCGTGGAAAAGGATCTCGGTGACATTCCCACCGTACACGGCTATCCGCAACAGTTGAATCAGGTATTCATGAATATTTTGATCAATGCTGCGCAAGCAATTGAAACCCAGGGAAAAATAAACATTAAAACCCGTCGCGAAGATGGTTTTGTGATAGTGGCCATCAGTGATACCGGCTGCGGGATAGATCCAAAGCATCTGGGCAGAATCTTCGATCCTTTTTTCACCACCAAGGAGGTGGGCAAAGGCACGGGATTGGGCATGAATATCGCCTACAACATTGTGAAAAAGCACAATGGCGATATTTCGGTGGACAGCCAAAAAGGCGGCGGTACTACCTTTACCGTTCGTATTCCCGAAGAGATCTGACACATCCTGTCAAATCAGGGGTGGTTGATGCACGACGCCATATAGCCTGCGCCAAATCCGTTGTCGATGTTGACCACCGCCACGTTCGAGCTGCAGCTGCTAAGCATGCCCAACAGGGCGGTTACGCCACCGAAGCTGACGCCATAGCCCACGCTGGTAGGCACGGCGATGACCGGGCACTTGACCATGCCGGCCACGACGCTGGGCAGCGCGCCTTCCATGCCGGCCACGACGATCAAAACGCGGGCCGATTCGAGCAGACGGCGGTGTGCAAACAACCGATGAATCCCCGCCACACCCACATCAAAAACGGTTTCGACCTCGTTGCCCATGGCATCTGCCGTGAGCAATGCCTCGCGGGCCACGGGAATGTCCGAGGTGCCCGCCGAGACGACCACGATTCGGCCCTGACCGTCTTTGGCCAGGGGGGGATGTTGCCACAGGATCATGCGCGCGGTCTGATCATACCGGGCTTCGGGAAGGCGTTCGAGAACGGTTTCGGCTTTTGGGGCGTCGACACGCGTAGCCAGCACCACCTGTTCCTGTTGCGTCATGTGGGCCATGATTCCGGCGATTTGGTCGGCCGTCTTGCCCTCGCCGTAGATTACTTCGGGAAAGCCCTTGCGCAGACTGCGATGATGGTCTATATGGGCGTATT
>JABDRH010000644.1 GCA_013041835.1 Desulfatitalea sp.
CTGCCAGCCTGGCCGAAAAGGATGACAATGGTGTCGACAACGGCGATGTAACGGCAGAGGCCGATACGGATCAAAGTGAGTGATCGGCCGTGTCCATTAAGGACTGGAAAGTGATATGGATTTTACAACGGATATTATGGGCCTGCGGATCGGTGTCGTGGGCGGCGGCAGTTGGGGCACGGCCTTGGCCGGTTTGCTGGCAGGTAAAGGGTATGCCGTCGACTGGTGGATATTTGAAAAGGATTTGTGCACCCAAGTCCGCGCGCAGCGTGAAAACGCCGAGTTTCTTCCCGGCGTGCAATTGCCCGACACTTTATACCCCACCAACGAACTATCCGATGTGGTCGGCGGGAAAGACTTGGTGCTTATCGTCGTGCCTTCCCATGTCATGCGTGATGTGTCGATGCGCATCAATGAATGCCTGGCGACTCATGCCGTGGTGGTTTCCGCAAGCAAAGGCATCGAGAATAATACCTTGAAGACCATGTCCAATGTATTGCTTGAAACCCTTCCCGGTTTGGATGCCCTTCGTTTGGCAGTGCTTTCGGGTCCGAGTTTTGCCCGGGAAGTGGCGCTGGGCATGCCCACCGTCGTTACGGTGGCCTCGCAGAGCAACCAATGCGCCGAGATGGTGCAACAGGTTTTTTCCACAACGACATTCAGGGTTTATACCAATACGGATGTACTGGGCGTGGAACTTGGCGGTGCGGTGAAGAATGTGATTGCCATCGCCTCCGGCATGGTGGATGGCCTCGGCCTGGGGCTCAATACCCGGGCTGCTCTTATCACCAGGGGGCTGACCGAGATTCGACGGCTGGGTCGCGCCATGGGCGCCGACCCTTTGACATTTTTCGGGTCGGCCGGGATGGGTGATTTGGTGTTGACCTGCACGGGCGATGTGAGCCGCAATCACACAGTAGGTATGAAGATCGGCCAGGGTATCCCCCTTGAAAAGGTGTTGGGGCGGATGCGCATGGTGGCCGAAGGGGTCAAAACTGCCCGTTCGGTGTATAACTTGTCTCTTCAGCTTGCAGTGGAGATGCCTATCGTGCATGCTGTTTACCGCATTTTGTATGAAGGTTTGTCACCTAGGGAGGCTGCTGTTCAATTGATGACCCGTGATTTGAAAAGTGAACTGGACGACTAACCATGACGGATCAACCGCATAAGCCAACTTGTTTCGGGCGTATCGACATCGTGTTTCCCATCCAGCCGGATGGATTGCGCCAAACGCCTGAAGCGTGCATGCGATGCGTTGAAAAGACTCCGTGTCTGCGTGCGGCAATGACCCAACCCCATGGACTGGCCGTTCGTGAGGAGATGATCGATCGGGCGTATCGTGGTGGGGTCATCGGCTTTTTTCAACGGTGGGCACAAAAAAAGTCGATTCATCAGATGAAGCAAAAACAAGGAGGTGCGGGACGATGAAAATGCGTGTGGAAGACCTTTCCATCAAAGGTCGCAGGGTATTGATGCGGGTGGATTTTAACGTTCCGCTCAAAGGCGGTCAGGTGGCCAACGACAAGCGCATCCGTGCATCACTGCCGACCATTCGATACATCCTTGATCAAGGCGGCAGTTTAGTGCTCATGTCCCATCTAGGACGGCCCAAAGGTGAGTGTAGAGCGGAGCTTTCTCTTAAACCCTGCATATCGGTTTTAGAAAAGCATCTCGACCGGCCGGTGGCCTTTGTCGGCGACTGCATCGGCCCGGCTGCGCAGCAAGCGGCTGAGAACCTTGAACCGGGCCAGGTTCTGCTTTTGGAAAATTTGCGCTTTCATGCCGCTGAAACCCAGAACGGCGCCGAATTTGCCGAACAACTGGCCGCTCTGGGTCAACTTTATGTGAACGATGCGTTCGGCACGGCCCACAGAGCTCACGCTTCCACCGAAGGCGTGACCCACTATCTTCAATCCTGTGCCGCCGGCTATCTGATGATGAAGGAACTTGATTACCTGGGGCGGGTCATGACTTCGCCCAGGCGTCCCTTTGTGGCCATCCTCGGTGGCGCCAAGATATCAGGCAAGATCGACGTCATTCATAGTTTGTTGCCCAAGGTGGATCGGCTGCTCATCGGCGGCGGGATGGCCTTTACCTTCATCAAGGCCAAAGGGATAGAGATCGGGCGCAGCCTGTTGGAAGAAGATCGCCTCGCCATGGCTCGGCGGCTGTTGGATGAGGGCGGCGAAAAGATCTTGCTGCCGGAGGATTTTCGGGTCAGCAGCAGTTTCGACATCGCTGCCGGCCGTGTCGATGGGCTGACGGCAGTTGATGTCCGTTCAATTCCCGGTGATTGCGCGGGGCTGGATGTGGGGCCCAAGACCATGGAGAAGTTCAAGGCTGCCCTGGATGGTGCAAACACCGTGGTATGGAATGGTCCCATGGGTGTGTTCGAAATGGCGCAGACCGCCGAGGGGACATTTCAGATGGCCCGCCTGTTGGCCGATATGACAACCCGGGGCGCCGTGACCCTTATCGGCGGAGGTGATTCAGCGGCCGCGGCCGAGAAAGCGGGAGTAGCCGACGCCATCTCGCATATTTCCACCGGTGGCGGCGCTTCATTGGAATTTCTAGAAGGAAAGACGCTGCCGGGCGTTGCCGCATTAACCGATCGTTAGCAGGAAGCAATTGACGGCACCTGTGATTCGTGCTAAGTTGCAGTAAAATTTGACGAAAATAGGGAGCCTAAGTTGGCTTATTGGAGTGTCCGCGAAGAACTCAGCCAGGTGAACCGTTTGCGCAGATCATATTATGAAATGCTGCGAGACGATCTGGATCAATTCATGTTGGACTACGCGCTAATCAATTCTTACACCCGCTTTTCGAACAGTGGCACTCCTTATCCGTTCGTTGAAAAAAGGGAGCTTAAACCCAGAGCAAGAATTCCGGGTCAGGAGTACGAAAAACAGAATACCTTTCTGGTTATTTTTGTTGAAGACTCCATTCCATCCCAATACAAAAAATACATTCGTTTTTTTAACGTCAACCGGACTACAAAAGGAAATTTGCTGCAATCGACGGCACTTCCCCTGCCGGACAATTTTGATCGTAATCAGAAGTATATCGATTCGGCCCATTTCTACAATTTTCTCAAGATGCTGCTGCCCGTGGATTACGCCTTGTTGATCCAACGGGATCCGGGCAGCCATCTGAAAAATCGCTATATGCTCTCCCATTTTCATGTCCGCATCGACTGGCCGATTACAGAGGCTGCCGAGGACCTGGCCCAGAGTCTGCGCTATGTATCAAAGGAACTGTATGAAAAAGGGGACAAGTATGCTGAGATCGTACAGAAGAAATTCTTTGAATATTTTGGCGTGCCGGTAATGGTAGGGGGGCGGCGAACGGCGGCGATCGTTGCAGCGCAATATCTCAAGCGGATTCCTTGTATTTCAACGGTTTATGTAGGCAGTAGTGAATCCAGAGCGCTGATTCGCATATCTGAAAGGGGTATATCCAAGGCCGTTCTGACGTTGTTGCCCGAAAAGGAGATGCAGCAGTTGGCCGAAAATCACAATTTGGCTCTGCCCACTTTTAAGAAAAACTATGTTGTGGCCCGCCAGGGCAAGCAGGGCGTGTGTATCTTTCAAGTTTCCTATGCTTACACCACCCATGCC
>JABDRH010000658.1 GCA_013041835.1 Desulfatitalea sp.
GATACAGATGGCCCGCCTCGGCCCGCGCTTCCAATTGATCCTCATCCAGTTCCACGGCCTTATTGAAGTAGCCAAAGGCTTTTTGTGCATTTTCGTCCTTCAACTCGACCATGCCCAACAAGTAGTACGCCTCGGCATACTTCAAGTTCAGTTGAATTGCATTTTTTAGCGCCAGTCTGGCCTTTACCAGATCTCCTTTCTCGTAGGATTCCTTGCCCTGGCTGTAAAACCGCTGCATTTTTTCTTCCTTGGACGCGCAACCGGCAAACAGCGTCAACGCCAGAAATAAAAGTATTGAAAGGCGAAAAAAAAGAGTTATAGCTCTCATGTCATCCTCCCTGGCCTCCGCAAAGCGAGGCTTTTAAGCGTGCAGGCAACAAATCAACCCCAAGGTTGCATAAAAAAGGCAGCCGAATGCAAACGCACATTTGCAGGTAGAAGATTTTTGAAGCCCTCCGGCTTTTATCAGCATTAGGGTAAAGAAATCATTTTTTAGATAGCACAGCTTCCCCCGCGGTTACTTGCCAGAATGCGCGACAGGATGCAGCGCAACCGGTGAAACCGTATCTGCCAAAGCGTCGACCCGCGCATGACCGGGCCCACAGGCCACCAGGGTTGTTTCCGCCTGATCCGCCGGGCAGTGGTAGCCGGGTACGAGCTCATGAAACCTGGCCAGCAACGCCTTCCCTTGCTTGCCCCTGATGAGCTGTTTGATTTGCGCCAACTGCGATTCCAGACGAGCCTTGTCCACCGGCATGGACACCGCCGTGCGGATTCGTGGATGGGAAGTGGGCTGAAGCTGTTCGGCATCATTGAACAGCTCCTCGAACATCTTTTCTCCTGGCCGCAGCCCTGTAAACACGATATCGACATCCTCATACGGCCGTTTGCCCGAAAGGGTGATCAGCCTTTCCGCCAGGTGCAGAATACGCACCGGCCGGCCCATATCCAGCACATAAATCTCGCCACCCGATCCCATGCAGCCGGCCTGGAGCACCAGTTGCACTGCTTCCGGGATGGTCATGAAGAAACGCTCGATGTCCGGATGGGTCACGGTCACCGCGTCGCCGTCTTGAATTTGCCGTTTGAAAATTGGAATGACGCTGCCCGCCGATCCTAGCACATTGCCGAAGCGAACCGTCATGAAACGGGTGGCGCCGCCGTTGGAACTCTGCACCACCATCTCGGCGATACGCTTGGTGACGCCCATGACATTGGCGGGATTAACCGCCTTATCGGTGGAAATCATCACGAATCGCTTCACACCGGCGGCCACGGCAGCGCCGGCCACATTGAACGTCCCCTCGATGTTGTTATAGGCGGATTCGACCGGGGCCGGCTCCATCAAGGGCACATGCTTATAGGCCGCCGCATGAAACACGACATCGACCCGGTGTTCGGACATCAATGCCTTTAGCCCTTGCGCATCGTTTACGGATGAGATTGACGCCGATAGATCGGTTTTTGGAAAATCTCGCCGAAATTCCAGCAGCAGGTCATACAAGCTATTTTCGGAACGTTCCACCACCACCAGCTTCCTGGGTTCAAAACCGGCCACCTGGCGGCAGATTTCCGAACCGATGGAACCACCGCCGCCGGTAACCAGAACGGTCTTACCCTTCAGGTAGGCGCTGATCTTGTTCATTTCAATCTGCACCGGCGGCCGTTCGAGCAAATCCTCGATTTCCACTTCACGGACATCATTGATGCTGACGCGGCCCTTGAGAATGTCATCGATGTGCGGAATGGTTTTAAACGGCACGGCCAGCGGCTTCAGCCGCTCCACCACCGCATCGACCTGGCGTCGATGGCCTTCCGGCCAGCAGAAGATAACGGAATCGACCTCGGAATACTTGCGATTGCCCGCCAACACCTGCTCGATCGATATGACCGGCACATCGCACACCCGCGTCAAACTAGTATCACCCGATTTGAGCGGATCGACGACCGCCATGGGCAAAAAGTTGCCTTGCGGGTCGCCGACAAACTCCTTTAAAACCGGTTGGATTTTGTCCAAGGGCCCCACCAGCAGCACACGCTTCACCGCTTCAACAGGCCGATGATGGTAAAAGCGCTCCCGAAAGCTGCGCATCAAAAATCGTATGCCGCCGGTGCACATAATGCTAAAAGTCATATCCAGGATATACAACTCTTCAGCCACGCCGGCGCGCTCCCACACCAGGCCGACACAATAAAAGAGCAGCGAACTGATCACCACCGCCCTGATGATATTGATCATATCCTCGAAACTGACGTAGCGCCAAAGCCCTTGATACAGATCATGCCAGTAAAAAACCAGAAGGCGCAAAAGAATCAATGGCAGGACGGAATTATAAAAGATGCCCAGCGCGGTGCCATCAGCGACCAGGCCGTTTATCAATAGGATACTGTATGCATAGCTGAGTGCGAACAGCAGGGCATGCACCGCCACATTGATCAACAGGCGATACGGCAATAAAAGTGCGATCACCTTTGACAATTTGTCGTGGATTGCCATTGAACTCAGCAGATCGGATTGTCTCATTTTTTACCTGCAGTCTAAGGCAGATAACTGTCCAATTCGCGAGCCGCGGCCACGGCGAACTGGTCCATTGTGGCTCTTGCCGAAAGTGTAGTGCCCAATTCCGGAACACTCATGATTAAACGAACCAGGGCGCCATCCGTGCGTCTTCGAAACAGGCCATCCCATATCAGAAAAAACTTGGCGGTGTATTCACTAGTAAAATTGCGTCCCCGCCCCTGGTACCAGAAGTAGACCAGCATGGTGCTGTTGTTTTTATGGATCACCATCTCATTCAACCGCAGCACCTCGCCGGCCGCCTCATTCAAGGGTAGCTCGCGACGCCTGTTTTCCTGGATGTACCACCCGGCGCCCGGCAGGCACAGCCGCGGCGTATGCACAAAATCGCCGGCCTTGCGCTGATATTCGTAGTATGCCGAGTAGAAATTCAATACCGCGCCGCCTTCGTTATGATAGTTGATCATTACATATTCCTGTGCGCCGACGCGATCCCAGATATTCTCTTCGATGGTACCCCGATTGCCTTTCCAGCCAAGCATCTCCATGGGAAACGCCGATAGCGGCTGTTTGAGAAGCACCGGCGGCGTCGCGCCCAAGTAATGCACGATGAACGGTGTCAGCAAAATGGTTGCAACGGCAACACCTATTGCCGCCAACGAAGGCGTCCGATGCACCACATCGCCCTTATCCGGAATCTCGGCTTCCCGAAGGGGCTCTCTGATCGGCAAACTGTTCAACAGCAGACTGATCCCACCGAACAAAAAGAAAGCAAGCATGAACACTACCCAACCCGAAAAGCCATGGAAAAACCCTTCCGCCACTTCAGGCCCCCAGTAGATGGAGGCCACCCCGGTGCCCGCAATACGGATGACATTGGCCATAATCGATAGCGGAATGGTGATCCCGACCAGTATCACCCGCTTCCACCACGGCAGCGGTTGCCAAAAAGCGAACAGTACGCCTAAAGTCAACATGGGAAGAATGAATCTGAGGCCGTTGCAGGCCTCGACCACCTGAAACTGGGTAAACCCCATATCGATAAGGTTGCCTTCCCGGTATGCCAAAATGCCCATGGCGTGGAGCGCTTTTACGGACAAATCGGAAGCAAGCAGTTGCAACGGGAAAGTGATGTTTCGGTAGACAAGTCCCGGCAGCGGAAGTGCAAGAAACAGAAAGGCCAAAGGGAATCGCAAGGTCTTGACCAGTTCAAACCCATAAAAGAACCACACCAACACCAGTACAAACAAAAAGATGGACGCACGAACCGTAAACACATCAGCTCCCAGCTCGCCCACTGCATAAACAAAGACCGGAAGAAAAAGCAACGGCGATGCGCGCCAATCGGTTTTGATCGAAATCCCGGCCAACTGATCCCTTTTCCGGTATATCAAGTAACCGGTCAGCGGCAGGATCAGCAGTCCATGGGAAAAATCATCATTGTTGAGCCATGTTTGAAACAGGGTCCACGACGTTTCCATGTATGAGAAAATCAACACCGGCAGGGAAAACGCGATGGGGACCAGGAAAAACAATATCTTCTGAGTACGCGTCGTGTGCTTCATGCATTGTTGCCTTTTATGCTGTGTTCATCGTTTTTCATTCATATTTGGCATCAGGAACTTATAGGTTCCGACAAAAGATGACAGCGTCAATCACCCGATCTAAATCGGCACGTGTCATGGCCGTTCCCGACGGCAGACACAACCCATGATCGAACAGCATTTCCGCGATACGGCCGCCCACCGCCCGTGCCGGATACCTGCCCCGCAAGGTTGCATTGGATCGCTGCCTGCCCGAGCCGATATCCGCATCCACCACGAAAGCCGGCTGTAAGTGCATGGGTTTCCAAACCGGCCGTGCTTCAATGTTCCGCGCCTCAAGGGCCAGCCGCACCGCCTCCCGGTCCGTTCCGAACGCTTCAGGATCGATTAAAATCACCGTCAACCATCGTGTTGCCCGGCCATATCCGGCTTCCGGCATGAAGGAAATGCCCGGCACTTCCGATAAAGCGGTGCGGTAGTAGTCAAAGATTTCGCGCGTGCGCCGCACCCTTGCTTCCAGACATTCGAGCTGCCCCAAACCGATGGCCGCCAAAATGTTGCTCATGCGGTAGTTGTAGCCGATGGTGGCATGTTCGTAGTGCGGCGCCGCATCCCTGGCTTGTTGCGAAAGAAAGCGGGCGCGCTCAATGAAGTCCCCATCTTCCGACACCAGCATGCCGCCGCCCGAAGTGGTGATGATTTTGTTGCCATTGAACGAAAACACCGCGGCCGCCGCCCCTACGCCGGCGTGTCGTCCCTTGTACAACGCGCCAAGGGCCTCGGCGCTGTCGCTGATCACGGGCACGCCATAATGGTCGCAAATCGATACGATTCGATCCATGTCCACGCACTGACCATAAAGATCGGTAGGCACCACCGCCTTGGGCAATCGACCGTTTTTCGCGCATCGGGCCAGTTCGTCGGCCAACAGGTCGGGATCAAGATTCCAGGTATCCCGATCCGCATCGATAAACACCGGCCGCGCCCCCTGAAAGACGATGGGTGTCACGCTGCCCACAAACGTCAGCGTCGATGCGAACACCTCATCCCCCGGCCCCACTCCCAGGTTACGCATGGCCAAATGCATGGCCGCCGTCCCGCTCGACAGCGCCACGGCATGGGCAATGCCCACCACCTCGGCAAAGGCCTTTTCAAAGGTATCCACCATGGGTCCCACCGGCGCGATATAGTTGCTGTCAAACGCCTGCCGGATATATTCCAATTCCTTCCCGCCCATGTGGGGGGGCGAGAGAAATATGCGCCGATCCATAGACGATCTCCGATAATTAGCCATACACTAACTGAATGGGGGGTTAACGCTCAATGGTAGCCATAGAGGGCGTCCGCTGCATTATTCTCGCAGGCACACCCACGGCCGTGGCATGATCAGGGATATCCGATATCACCACCGCACCAGCGCCGATCACCGTATCAGCCCCAACCTGTGCGTGATTGATCACCTTTGCGCCAGTGCCCCAGAAGGATGCCTCGCCCACGGTCACGCCACCAGAGATATTGCATGCCGGCATCAATGAGCAGTAGTCGCCAATAACCGCCTCGTGCCCCACGGTGCAGGCCAAATTGAGAAGAACATGCCGCCCGATATCGACGTTGGTGGTGATAATCGTACCGGCGCAGATAATTGCGCCTTCTCCAATCCGCACATGTTTAGATGAACCGCAAATCACGGTCGGATGAATGAGACTTGGATAGGTTAATCGAGAATTGTTTACTTTTCCGATCACCTTGCGCTTCACACCGGGCATACCGAGGGCAAAGACAACCGCAAGGGGACTGAACCATGTGTTGAGATCCTCCATGCCGCCAAGCACGGCCCAGTCATTGACCCGGCCCCCTTTGGCTTTTCCATCATCAAAAAAACCAATGATCTCCCAGCACGGCTTGACGGCATTTATCTGTTCGATCAACATGGCGACTTCCAAGCCAAATCCGCCCGCACCGTAAACTGCAATCGGCTTTAGATCCAAATCGACATTCACACTTCACCCGACCCCATAAACTCACTCATGGTGGCTTCCCCTGCATGGCTGATGCCTTCGCGCCGGATCACCTTTTTCACTGTAGCGGCGATGATCTTCATATCCAACCGGATCGATCGGTTGTCAACATACCAAACATCCATCTTGAACTTATCCTCCCATGAAAGCGCGTTGCGGCCGTTGATCTGAGCCCAGCCGGTGAGGCCGGGTTTGACTTCGTGCCTTCTGGCCTGCTCCGGGGTATAGCGCTGCAAGTATTGCATCAGCAGCGGTCGCGGCCCAACGATGCTCATGTCACCTTTGATAATATTGAAAAGCTCCGGCAACTCATCCAGCGATGAGGCCCGCAGAAAACGGCCGAGTCGGGTCAGCCGCATTTCGTCCGGCAGCAGATGCCCGTTGCGATCCCGCTCATCGGTCATAGTGGTAAACTTCAAAATAGTGAATGGCGCAGTCCCCAGACC
>JABDRH010000067.1 GCA_013041835.1 Desulfatitalea sp.
TGCCGGGCGCGGGTACGGCAAGTCGTGGCATTGGATGAAACCGGTCGGCAAAAGGGTGGTTTCGGCAGCACCGGGGTTCGTTGAATGCCCCTTTCCACCGATAGCGCCCTGCGCTTGTGCGTTCTGGCCAGTGGCAGCAAAGGCAACGCCATTTACGTCAGTGACGGCCGCACCGCGTTGCTTGTGGATGCAGGCCTTTCTGGTATCGAGATCGAGCGGCGCATGGCCGCTGTCGGTCTGCAACCGTCGGCGCTGACGGCCATCGTGGTCTCTCACGAACACAGCGATCACGTACGCGGGGTGGGTGTGCTCTCCCGGCGCTACCAACTGCCTGTTTACATGAGTGCAGCCACGGCGCAGGCGTGCGGTTCAAAATTGGGACGGCTGCATGCAATGCACCCGTTTGTCATCGGCAAACGCTTTACGATCGACGACTTGGTTTTGCACCCCTTTGCCACCTCCCATGACGCCGAGGACCCGGCCGGCTTCACCATTGCCCAAAACGGCCGCAAGATCGGCATTGCCACTGACTTGGGGATCGCCACGGGCATGATCAAAGAGCACCTCAAATCGTGCGAGTTGCTGGTGCTGGAAGCCAACCACGATCCGGTCATGCTCATCGACGGCCCTTATCCTTGGCCCCTCAAGCAGCGCATCCAGAGCCGCAGCGGCCATCTGTCCAACCAGGACTCGGGCGACCTGCTGGCCGACATCCACCACGACGGCTTGCGCCACGTGGTCCTGGCCCACCTGAGCGAGACCAACAACACACCGCAGATCGCTCTGCAAACCGTAAAAAAGGCACTGGCCGACATCGATTGCCGCTTCCAACTGCACGTGGCCGGCCAAGATTGCTGCAGTGCGGTGTTGGTGCTGCGCTGACAACGCTTTTTCTTATTACAGTGAATTGTTGTTTCAAAACGGCCAGAATTGCCGGTCGTTCCACACCGCTTCGCGGATCTCCTGTTCGAGTTTGACCAGGAAGCTCAGGTGGGTGTGCTCCCATTCGGTTAGCCAGCGGTAGAAGGCCTTTTCGTTAGGATCCTTGGCATTGCGGGCGCGCTCGGCATAGAGATTGACCGTCATCTCTTCCATGTGCATGGCCGCAGCGATGGCGGCCGCTTCAAAACTCGCCGCCCGGATTTGGGATTTGAGGGTGTTGGATAGAACGGCGTTCGCCACGGACGAATGGCCGTTTTTTTCCAAGTTCGGGGCGTCATATTGTTTTTGTTTAGCGACTGCTTTGAACTGCTCGTTCAGGATGCGGATATGACGTGTCTCCTCCTCCGCCATTGTCTTGAAAAACTCACTGACCGATGCAATCCGCGAATGCTCAGCCATTTTTTGATAAAAGGCGCGGCCTCGTTGTTCGAGCAACAGAGCCTCTTTCAATGTTTCCATGGGGTGCTGGGTGGGCATGCTGCCTCCTCATCTATCACTGCCTGCGCATCGCTCCGCACCGGTCAACATTCCAATCGGTCCTTCCGCAGGTCACTTGCGCCGAATTTTAAGACAATGGTGCTTTGAATCGGAATTCGGTCAAAATGTCAAGGAGGATTCGATCTTAGGGCGTCATCGGTTCGTCCGACAACGCAAAGACCGGCCGCAATCGCCGCCCGGTCCCAATGAAATGGGCTGCACTTTGCCGGACGGCGGTGATAAACCGTTCCACCTTTTTAAGGTCTTTGCGCCCCGGCGCCGACTCCAGGCCCGAACTGGCATCCACCGCATCGGGCAGGGCGGCGGCAATCGCCGCCAAGACATTGTCCGGCGCCAGTCCGCCGGCCAGGGCCGTGGCATAGTGGCGGATGAACCCGGCCGCCCCGCCCCAATCCCAAGTTTCGGCATTGCCACCAGGCAGCAATCCCTTGCCGGCTTCCACCAGGAAAGCCGATACCGCATAAGCACCGGCGTCGGCCAGGCATGGCGGACGGGTGGCAAAAAGCGTCTTGATTACTTGTATGTCGAACCGCTGGCTGATTTGCGCCACCCATTCAGGCGACTCGTTGCCGTGCAACTGCACTATGCCGAGACCACATCGCTCGATTGCCTCGGCCAGCAGGTCCATTTCCGGATTGACAAAGACGCCGACGCGGGTAACCCGATCTGGCAGAGCCGCCGCCACCTGCTCGGCCTGTACTATGGACAAGTGCCGTGGACTCGGCGGATAAAAGACCATGCCGATAGCGTCGGCGCCCAATTGGGCGGTGGCCGCTGCCTCTTCGGGAAGGGTCAGGCCGCAGATTTTTATTTGGGGATAGGTTTCCATTGATACGCGAGTGCTAATGTTGCCTTCACCGGTGGGAACGGAGCGCAGTGAAGTTCCCGTCCGAGTGCAAGGCATGGTTCGCGTTTGTGACATTGGAAGCATGGCCCCTTTCAACATTCTTTAAACAAAAGTCCAGTTAAGTCGTTGAGTTCGACTATTTCTTTGAGTGATTCTTTTACATCACTTGTAAATAAAGTGGGCTTTAATCCTAAAATCCTGAATATTTATGCATTTGTGATTTTGTCTCTGAAAAATGCAATCCCTGTCATCCTTTTTGATTACCGTACCGTCAGAATGAATATGATATCTACAATTTGCTTTATCAAGAGCATCTTGTACATTGATAGTATTGAGAATTGTCCATCCTTTTTCACCCTCAACAGAAACAGGTAGAAACTCAGTCTCAATGAAAGAAAATTGTTTAAGAATTTTTGATGATTTTGGGCTTAGTACTAGACACCCTGGCACCCAATAAGCAATATCAGGCATAGAAAGTTTTTCTTCATACGCTGCTCTTTAAACCCTAACATGATCGGAACCGGAAAGCCATCTTAGATTTGGCGGTTTCCAGTTCCTTCGTCAAACGAAAATCTTGAAAGCTGGCACGTTCGGCGCTGGCACCGCCAGCGCTGCTTGCAGTTGTGGACACTTTATTGAACTTGCAGTTATTGTTTTACCTGTGAACCTATTAGTGTCCGCAAAAAAGCCTTGCGGTCCTTTGCCCGCACAAGGCTTTCGCCAACGAGGAAATTAAAGATGCCGCTGGCCAGATTTTGCTCGATATCGGCCCGGCTATGAATGCCGCTGGCGGTGACCGGAATTTCGTCCGGCTGAAACAGCGCCGCCATGCCCACGGCGGTGTCCAGGTCGGTGTCGAAGGTGGCCAGGTTGCGATTGTTGATGCCGATGAGGCCAGCTCCGGCGGCGTGGGCGATCTCATACTCTGCGGGCGTGTGGATCTCCACCAAAGCGTCCATGCCGAGTTCGGCCGTGAGGCTCGCCAGTTCGTTCAACTGGGATGCTGAAAGGATTCGTACGATGAGCAGCAGGGCGTCGGCGCCGGCGATGAAGGTTTCGTAAACCTGGTAGGGATCGATGATGAATTCTTTTCGCAGCACCGGCAGCGTCACGGCGGCGCGTACCTTTCGCAGATCATTCAAGCTGCCTTTGAAATAGGGGGTATCGGTGAGCACCGATACAGCCGCCGCGCCGCCGGCCGCGTACTGCCGTGCGCATTGGACGGCGTCCAGATCCTTGCAGATGTCGCCTTTAGAGGGCGAGGCGCGTTTGACCTCGGCGATGATGTTGACGCCGCCGGGGCCGGGTGCGGCCAGTCGTTGCTGGAAACCGCGCAGGTCCCGGGCCATGTCGCCGATGCGGGTGCGCAGGTCGGACGCAGATATTTTGGCCTTGGCGGCGGCGATTTCTTGTTTCTTGTCGGCAACGATGCGCTCTAGGATAGTCATCATGCGCGCCCTAAGGAATTGCAATTTGAATCACATCCATCATCTTTTCCACGAAATGGAATGTGATATCGCTTTTGACTTTGTCGGTGATATCCACCAGGTCCTTTTCGTTCTCCTTGCACATGATAATGGCCTTGATGCCCGCGCGGTGGGCCGCCAGGACCTTGTCCTTAATGCCGCCCACGGGCAGCACCTGGCCGCGCAGGGTGATTTCGCCGGTCATGGCCAGATCCTTTCGAATCTTTTTGTTGGTGAGCAGCGAGACCAGCGCCGTGAGCATGGTGATGCCGGCCGATGGGCCATCTTTAGGAATGGCACCGGCAGGCACGTGAACATGAAGGTCATTTTGGTCGAAAAAATCTTCGTCAATGCCGATTTGCTTGGCATGGCTGCGGATAAAGCTCAGGGCCGCTGTGGCGGATTCTTTCATCACGTCGCCCAGTTGGCCGGTGAGGGTCAGCCCCTTTTTTCCTTTCATGGCCGTGGCTTCGATGAAAAGCAGGTCGCCGCCAACAGGGGTCCAGGCCAGCCCCATGGCCACGCCGGGTGTGGACAATCGCGCTTTGGCTTCGGAAGTGAACTTTATCGGGCCTAAATAATCGGCCACGTCGGCCCCTTTTATCGTCACCTTTTTCTTTAAGGTGCCTTCAGCCACCTTGGTGGCTATGCCTCGGCAAATGGTGGCGATTTCCCGCTCTAAGTTGCGCAGGCCCGCTTCCCGCGTGTATCCCGAGATCACTTTGCGGATGGCGGGCGCCGCAAAGGCGATCTGGTTGGCCTTTAGGCCATTTTCACTTCGTTGACGCGGGATCAGGTAGCGCTGAGCGATTTTGACCTTTTCATCCTCTGTATAACCCAGCAGTTGAATGACTTCCATGCGGTCGCGCAGGGCTGAAGGAACGGTGTCCAGTACATTGGCTGTGCAAATGAACATCACTTTGGACAGATCGAAAGGCACGTCCAGGTAGTGGTCGGAAAAGGAGAAGTTTTGTTCCGGGTCCAGCACTTCCAGCAGGGCCGACGAGGGATCGCCGCGAAAATCGCTGCCCACCTTGTCGATTTCGTCGAGCATGAAAAT
>JABDRH010000668.1 GCA_013041835.1 Desulfatitalea sp.
GTATATGGAGAGATGAATGACTTTGCTGCAGGTTTCCAACATGACCCATTTTTTTGGCGGGCTTCGTGCCGTGCACAATTACAATCTGTCCATGGCGCCGGGTGAGATCTGCGGCTTGATCGGCCCCAACGGCGCCGGCAAGACGACTATCTTCAATCTGATTACCGGAATCCATACGCCTTGCGAAGGTACTGTTCAGTTGGCAGGTAGAAGCCTGTTGGGCCTTCGACCCCACCAGATCGCCGCCAGCGGATTGGGCCGTACTTTTCAGAATATGCTTTTGTGGCGCCACATGACGGTCCTGGAACATGTGACGTTGGCCCATTATGCGCAATTAGACTATGGCCTGACGGGCGCCTTTTTCGGATCGCGCAAGCGCCATCGCCAGGAGCGTTGGGCGCAGGAGAATGCCTTGCGGTTGCTGGCGGCCTTCGATGTGGACCGTTTCGCCGGCCAGAGGGTCACCAGTTTGCCCTATGGCGTCCAGCGTCGGGTGGAAATGGCTCGGGCAATGGCGATCCGTCCGAAGATTCTCTTTTTGGATGAACCCACGGCAGGGATGACGCCGGAGGAGCTGGTTCAAATGATCGCCATGATCCGAAAAATCCACGAAACGTTCAACGTGGCCATTTTTCTGATCGAACACCGGCTCAAATTTGTCATGGCGCTTTGCCGGCGTATTCAGACGCTGGTGTTCGGCGAAGTGATCGCCGAAGGGACTCCTGAAGCGATCCAAAACCACCCCGATGTGATCGAGGCCTATTTGGGAAGGGAAGAAATCGCCTGATGCAGCTTGTGGTGGAGAATCTGCATGTGGCCTATGACGGCATCAAAGCCTTGCACGGGATCAGTCTGTCTGTGGACCGGGGCGAGATCGTTTGCATGATCGGCGCCAATGGCGCGGGCAAAAGTACCGCCCTCAGGGCCATCTCCCGTTTGGTTCCGGTGCAGCAAGGGTCGCGTATGCGTTTTGAGGGAAAGGATTTACTCCGCTATGCGGCGGAAAAGGTGGTGAGCATGCTGGGTATTTCCCACGTGCCTGAAGGGCGGCGGCTGTTCGGCAATCTGACCGTCCTGGAAAATTTGCGGCTGGCCACCTTCGCCCGCAAGGATCGGGGGCAGATCAAGCAGGATTTGGAGACCGTGTTTTCTATCTTTCCGCGGCTCAAGGAGCGTGAATCGCAGATGTCCGTCACTTTGAGTGGTGGCGAGCAGCAAATGCTGGCGGTCGGAAGGGCCTACATGACCGGCCACCGGATGATGCTGCTGGATGAACCCTCCATGGGGCTGGCGCCTTTGACGATGCGCGCCATGTTCGATGCACTGAAGCGGATCAACCGGGCCGGCGCCACCATCGTGCTGGTGGAGCAGAATGCACGCCTGGCCTTAAAGTTCGCCCGGCGCGGCTATGTGATCGAAAACGGCCATATCGTGCTGGAAGGCGCATCGGACACCTTGCTGGCGGATCCTGCCGTGAAAAAAGCCTATCTCGGTGGTTAGGGTGCAGGAAAAGAATAATTCCTCCATCTTACGGGTCTTTGCGAACGCTTGCGGCGTTACATCCACCGGCACCGAGATATGCGTTGACGGATGTGCCTTGTAGGCGAATCCAAATCTGGCGCAACCCACTGAAAATGTTTGTTTCCTGTACCGATAGGCATCCTCGCCGCCGATCAAGGGCTGTGATATTTTGCCATGTTGGTATATAGTCGTCGCCTTAAAAAAACGAGGAGAGCAAATGTCGCATAAGTCTTCTGATAAAAAGAGCGCAACCCTGCGTGCAGGTGTCGTCGGGGCATCCGGGTATGCCGGCGCCGAACTGGTAAGAATTCTGAGCGGCCACCCTAAAGTGAAGCTGGCCGCCCTGACCTGCCGAAAGGATGCCGGAGACCGTTTCGATCACATCTATCCGGCCATGTCCGGCTGGGTCGATCTGGTTTGCGAAGCATATGACGCCGATGCCCTGGCACGTCAGGTGGATGTGGTCTTTCTGGCGTTGCCCCACCAACTGCCCATGGGGTTGGTGCCTGAATTGCTGAACAAAGGGCTGAAAGTGGTGGATCTGTCGGCCGATTTCCGCTTCAAAAATGCGGCGGTCTACGAGGCGCATTATCAGCCCCACACGGCTGCGGACTTATTGCAGCGTGCGGTGTACGGGTTGAGCGAAGTGTACCGGGAACATATCACCGATGCGGATTTGGTCGGCAACCCGGGCTGTTACCCGACCAGCGTGCTGTTGCCGCTGGTGCCACTTATCCGCGCCAAGCTGATCGACTTGCATCAGCTCATTGCCGACGCAAAATCGGGGGTCAGCGGTGCCGGACGCGGCGTTTCGGCCACCACCCATTTTTGCCACGTGAATGAGTCGTTTAAAGCCTATAAGG
>JABDRH010000675.1 GCA_013041835.1 Desulfatitalea sp.
GGAATCCATGATCGTCGAATTTCGCTTCAAAAAATGAGGGTACATAAACATGTCCCGACTCAGCCCAGCTTTGCAGTAGTTTTGTTTTATGATGCCCGCCCTTGCGTTTCCATGCCATGTATTGCTCGGCCATGCGCGGTAAGACGGTTTCCCCATCTCCGAAGACCATGGCGTCGAAAAATGGGGCCATCGGCTCAGGATTGCTCACGCAGGGACCTCCGGCAATGATGACGGGATCTTTTGTTGAGCGATCCTTTGAACGTAGTGCAAGACCGGACATATTGAGCATGTGCAGTACATTGGTAAAGTTCAGCTCGTAAAGCAGGCTGAAACCAATGATGTCAAATTGTTTCAACGGCGTTTGCGTCTCAAGGCTACATAAGGCAAGCCGGTGTTCACGCAGTTGCGCTTCATAATCCGCTGCCGGGCAGAACACGCGTTCTGCGTAACAGTCTGTTCTTTGGTTGAGCAGGTGATAGAGGATCTGAATGCCGAAGTGGGAGGTGCCGATATCGTAAAGATCCGGAAACGCCAGCACCATGCGAAGCGCCACCTTGTTTGGATCCTTGATCACGCGATTGATCTCCGTGCCCAAATAGCGGCTCGGCTTTTCCACATTGCTTAAGATATCTTGAATGCCTATGGTGTGCATGTTAAATTGTCATGTCCGCTGTTGGCCTACCGCATTTAATTATTCGAGAAGACAGGAAAAAAGGTCCTTCATGTCAAAATTCAGCTTCCAAATCAAGCGTAAAACCCGCATGCCGGGACCCGTCGGCCGACACAGCGCACGCGCGCTCATCGCGTGGATATTCGTGTCCCTTGTGGTCCTGCTATTTTTCATGGGCACCGCCACCGCCTTTGACCGCCGCACTCCGGTTGTTACCGCGGTGGATCAGGTCGGTCCGGCGGTTGTGAACATTAGCTCTGAATATGAGGTTCACAACCGCGCCAACCCCTTTGGCGTCAATCCTTTCTTTGATAACTTTTTTAATGATTTTTTCGATACGCGACCTCAAAAAAGGGTGAGTCTCGGCTCAGGGGTGATCATCGACGGAAAGCGCGGCTTTGTTCTGACCAATGCCCATGTCATCGATGGCGCCGCCGCGATCAGGGTGACCTTGAAAGATGAGCGCCATTTCGATGTGACCGTGGTGGGCAGTGATCCTGATTCGGATCTGGCGGTTTTGCGCATCGATTCTAAAGGCTCACTGCCCGCTGTGGCCATGGGCGATTCCGATCAGATTCTCATCGGTGAAACCATCATCGCCATCGGCAACCCCTTCGGCTTCTCCCATACTGTCACAACCGGTGTGGTCAGCGCCGTCGATCGCAGTATCAAGACCGATGATCGCATTTTTAACGAATTAATCCAGACGGATGCTTCCATAAACCCAGGCAACAGCGGCGGTCCCTTGCTCAATATCAACGGGGAGCTTATCGGTATCAACACCGCCATATACGCCAAGGCCCAGGGCATCGGCTTTGCTATTCCCATCAACCAGGCCAAACGCATTGTCGCCGATCTGATCCAGTATGGTCATGTGATCCAGGCCTGGATCGGTCTCATTGTTCAGGATCTGGATGCCCGCATGGCGAGCTATCTGCAGTTTCAAGAAGCCCACGGTGTTTTGGTCACCCAACTGGAAGAAGGTAGTCCGGCGGCCACTTCCGGATTGGAGACCGGCGATATCATCACCGCCATTTCCAACAGCAAGATCGCATCCCGATCGGACTACCTGTCGCTACTGCGCGGCATCTCCGCCGGCGACAAGGTGACGTTTAACTTTTGGCGCGGCGGCACTATGAAAACATTGAAAGTCAAGACCTCGGCCTATCCGCAAGATCGCGTGCCGCAGCTTTCCTGGCGCCGTCTTGGTTTGCAGGTGGGGCCCGTCACGCGCGAAACCCAACGCCAGTACGGTATTTCCGCCAAAAAAGGGGTGGTGGTCACCTCGGTGCGCCGAGGCAGCTACCTGTCACGCATCGGCGTAGCCCCGGGTGATGTCATTCTGCAACTGGACGATCTTGCGGTTTCAGATGAAACGTCATTTGCCGCCGCCATGATCCAATTCCGTTTGAAATCCGCACTGCTCATGCTTTTGCAGCGCGGAGACCAATTGTATCATCTAAATGTGCGCCTGGCGCCTTGAAAGGGGTTTCACATGAAGCGTACGAAAATAAAAGAGCTTCTTAACGCCGAAGCGGCGCTGGACCCAGTCTTGGTCAAAGGCTGGGTGCGCACGAAGCGCGATGCCAAATCGTTCTCCTTTATCGAGCTGAACGATGGCTCTTGCCTGGCCAATCTTCAGATCGTCGCTGCTGGCGAGTTGGCCAATTACGATGAGATTCGCCATCTGACCACCGGAGCGGCCCTGTCCGTTCAAGGCCGGATGATCGCCAGCCAGGGTGCCGGACAAAAATGGGAGCTTCAGGCGCAAAATCTCGTTCTTATCGGATCGTCCCCGGATACCTACCCCCTGCAGAAAAAACGACACACGGACGAATTTCTACGCACGATCGCCCATATCCGTCCCCGCACGAACAAGTACGGGTCCGCCTTCCGAATCCGCGCACTTCTGGCCCATGCCGTTCATCAATTTTTTAATGATCGTGGTTTCTTCTATATTCACACGCCAATCCTGACCGCGTCGGACTGTGAAGGCGCCGGCGAAATGTTCCGCGTTACCACCTTGTCGCCTCAAATCGACAATATCGAGGAGGATTTTTTTGGCGTGGAGGCCAATCTCACCGTATCAGGGCAACTTGAAGCTGAAATGATGGCCCTGGCTCTGGGCGATGTCTATACTTTTGGTCCGACCTTCAGGGCGGAAAACTCAAATACGCGTCGTCACGCCGCCGAGTTCTGGATGGTGGAACCTGAAATGGCCTTTTGCGACCTGAAAGAGGACATGGCCGTGGCCGAAGACCTGGTGCGCCACCTCGTTCGTACGGTCATGGATCAGTGCCCCGATGATTTGAATTTGTTCGCCCGTTTTGTTGACAAACAGCTAATGCCACGGCTTGAAAAACTGGTCGGTACCTGTTTTGAACGTTTGCCGTATACCGAGGCAGTTAAAATTCTTGAAACCGCTGCTCAGGATTTTGAGTATCCCATTTCATATGGTGCTGATCTGCAAGCTGAACATGAACGCTTTCTCACCGAAACGTACTTTAATGGACCAGTCATTGTCTACGACTATCCGGAAACCCTAAAACCGTTTTATATGCGACTCAATGACGACGCTCGTACAGTTGCGGCCATGGATGTCTTGGTTCCCGGTATCGGTGAAATTATCGGCGGTAGCCAGCGCGAAGAGCGCCATGACATTCTGGCATCCCGAATGGACCGCATGGCATTGTCTCGCGAGAAATATTGGTGGTATTTGGAATCACGCCGCTACGGCAGCGTCCCTCACAGCGGCTTCGGCATGGGCTTTGAGCGCATGGTCATGCTGCTCACGGGCATCGTCAACATTCGCGATGTGATTCCCTTTCCCAGGACGCCGAAGCATATCGATTTTTAGCCTCGCAAGCATCGCAACTTCGCGAGCTCCTCGGCATATCCATACAGGTGAAGCCCTTTGCTTTCAACCACCATTTCGCCATCTTTGACACCAATGGCGCCGGCCATGTATTCTTTCAGGTTTTGAATTCCGGCCAAATTGGCGGGTAGTCCGCTCCATAAGTCCCATGAACGAAAGTAGATGAAAAAATGTAGCGTATCGTCCTGAATGCGGGTATCGATGGAACGTAGGCAGGGTGGATCCACAAGCACCAAGTCTGACGGATGGGCCACCTGCAACACCATCTGGTTGTTACGATGTCCGTGGCGTTTGTAGGTATCGATGATCCATTCGATTTGGTTGACGAAAAGTGCGCCTTCTTCTTCGAACAGGACTTTTCCGTCAATATTGCGCAGATCCACGATTTCGTTTGCGTTTTTTTTCCACCAAACTAACTTATCACCGCGTACAGGCACATGGGTCAAGCGTTCACCATAAGTGTAGGATTCGCCCGGCGCTTTATGGCCTGTCATTAGATATTCGATGTAGGAGCGTTCGTATCCTTGCCCACCATATATGTAATCCGCTTCAACCGGGTTGGGTATTCCGCAGGAAGCGGGTATATCCGGCAACAAGGGCTGGGTGCCTGGAAATTTCACATGAGCTGAAAAATAGTCATACTCCAAACGGGTTTGTCCGGCGTATGAGCCACGGTCTATGGTAAAGCGCCGCCCATGGTCCAGGATGCCGTTTACGGCCTGAAACCACAGGTCAGGCAGGTCCCTTGCGACAATATGGTGAATATTCATTCTTTCTTTTCCTGTTCAATGCAACTTTTAATATTTTTTTAAAAATTTCTTGACAAAATAATATCCTTGTGAGAGAGCATTATTGCGCTTATTTTCGCTATTCTATTTCTATTGATCACAATCTGGTTTGTAGTTGTTTGTTTTTTGAACTGTTGCGAAGTTCGTGTGGTGGTATATCTACTTGATCTAAAGCGCACCCAATTCAGAACCCCCAAGATCATTTCCTATATCTTGGGGGTTCGCCTATTCAACGACCGGTTATATGTCCAGCGTGCTCACTTCCAGGGCATTATTTTGTATAAACTCCCTGCGCGGTTCCACTTCGTCACCCATGAGAATGGTAAAAATTTCATCGGATTCCACGGCATCCTCCACACCCACTTGCAGCAAAATACGTTTGGCCGGGTTCATGGTGGTTTCCCACAACTGCTCGGGATTCATTTCACCCAAACCTTTGTAGCGCTGAATGTTGATTCCCTTTTTACCCTCCTCAACCAAATACTCGAGCAGCAGCCGTTTATCTTCGAATACGTTATGCTTTTCACCGCTGATCACGCTAAACGGTGGAAAATCATACATCATGATATGTTTGATGTTGTTGACACACTTTTGAAAATCAGCGGAGTAGATAAAACCCCTGCCGATTTTTATTTTCAAAGACTCGCGGTCGTCTACGCAACATTCTACAACAATTTCGTAAACGCCGCGATTTTCGTTCCATTCGGCCGGACGAGTGGAAAATCCGTTTTCAGAGAGTCGCTTTTGCAATTCATCCATACTGTCCTTGTCCTGCAAAAACTTTTTATCTTCCACCCCTTGTTGAAGAAGTATTTCTACTAAATTTGTGGGAATTCCCTTCATTTCATATTTATCGAGAATGCGTATATACTCATACAAGTTGCCGGCAAACAAAAAAAGGTTGTGATTTTCCAGATCCGGTTGATCTCCTTCAAAACGAATTTTTACCTGTTCGCAAATCTTTTTTATAATGTAGTCGTTGAACTCGGCTTCATCTTTCAAATATTTTTCGCTTTTGCCCTTTCCGATCTTGAATAGCGGCGGTTTGGCGATGTACAGAAATCCGTTTTCAATAACTTCCGGCATTTGACGAAAGAAGAAGGTTAGCAGCAATGTGCGAATATGTGAACCATCGACATCGGCGTCGGTCATGATAATCACTTTTTTATACCGAATCTTTTCTATGTCGTATTCTTCACTTCCCACACCGGTACCCAGCGCGGTGATGATATTTTTGATCTCTTCGCTGCGTAGTATTTTATCAAAACGCGCCTTTTCCACATTGAGAATTTTTCCCTTGAGCGGCAAAATGGCCTGGAACTTGCGGTCACGTCCCTGTTTGGCTGATCCTCCGGCCGAATCCCCCTCCACGATGAACAGCTCTCTTTGTTCCGGATCCGATACCTGGCATTCGGCCAGTTTACCGGGCAGGGTGGCATCGATAAGCGACCCTTTGTTGCGCGCCAGATCCCGGGCGCGCTTGGCCGCATCCCGCGCGCGCGCCGCATCGACGGCTTTGGCAATGATGCGTTTGGCCGTGGTGGGGTTTTCTTCAAGAAAGGCGCTGAGCTTTTCGTTGACCAATGATTCCACAAAGCCCTTGACTTCACTGTTACCCAGCTTGGTTTTGGTTTGGCCTTCAAACTGCGGGGACTTGATGCGAACACTAATCACGGCTGTGAGTCCTTCACGCACGTCTTCCCCGCTGATCTTGGCACTCATGTTTTTAGGCACGTTCCCATTGACCGCATATTGGTTAAGGGAGCGTGTCAGGGCCGCCTTGAATCCGATTAAATGAAAACCACCTTCTATCGTATTGATGTTATTAGCAAAAGAAAAAAGACTCTCTTTAAACGTGTCGTTGTACTGGATAGCCACTTCGATCTGGGTCTCGTGGCGCTCGCCTTCGATGAAGATTGGTTTGTGCAATGGCGTATGACGTCGATTGAGATATTCCACAAAGGAAACGATGCCGCCCTCGTAGACAAACTCGTCTTTTTTATCGGTCCGCTCGTCTTCTAGCGAGATGCGCACGCCCTTGTTTAGAAAAGCCAGCTCTCGCATACGCCGCGAAAGAATGTCGTAGGTGAATTCGATGGTGTTGAAGATGGTATCGTCGGGCAGAAATTTTATTTGGGTGCCCCTTGCCTCGGTTTGTCCGCTAACAGTTAATTCGCTGCGCTTGATGCCCCGCTCGAAGCGCTGATGGTAAATGCGACCCTCCTGAAAAATCTCCACCTCCAGCCAGGTAGACAGCGCGTTGACCACCGATACGCCCACGCCGTGCAGACCACCGGAAACCTTATAGCTGTCATTGTTAAATTTACCGCCGGCATGTAACTTGGTCAGCACCACTTCCACGGCGGGGACGTTTTCCGTCTTGTGGATGCCAACCGGAATACCCCGGCCGTTGTCCGCCACGCTGACACTGTTGTCTTCGTGCACTGTGATCTGGATGTGGTCGCAGTAACCGGCCATGGCTTCGTCAATACTATTGTCCACGACTTCATAGACCAGATGGTGTAAACCGGCCACATCCACATTACCGATGTACATGGATGGTCTTAGACGAACCGGCTCGAGCCCTTCCAGGACTGAGATGCTGCTGGCATCGTAAATATTTGTTTTATTTTCCATTTTTTTAAACTCTCATGGGCATGATGGCACTCAGATAGGTTTTATCTTCAGCCCCTTCAATGAGGCATGGTTTGTTGTTGTTAACAATATTAAGAATCAGCTTGTCATCGTCCACGCTGCTGAGTGCGTCGATAAAAAATCTCGGGTTAAAGGCGGCTTCCATTTTTTCGCCATCATAGTCGATGGCCATGTCTTCATTGGATTCACCGATGTCGGGATTGGTAGCATTGATGATCAGGCGTCCGTTTTCAAAAGTGAATATGGCGGCACGGTAGTTATCGGTACACAGGATGGACATGCGTTTGAGCATCTGGTTGAACGGCGCCTTATCGATTTGAAAACTGTAACCGTCCTTGCGCAGCACCAACTCGTCATAGGGCGGATACTTTCCTTCCAACATTCGAACGGCCAGGGTTTCGACTGCACCCTGCACAATGAAATAACTCTCCTGTATACCCACTTTCACCGCGCCGCTTCCGCCTAAAAATTTATTGACTTCGCTCAATCCTTTTTTAGGTATCAAAACCGAAGGTCCCTCGGGTATCGCCGCACTCTCATCAATGGTCAGATCAAACTTGGATAGGCGACTGCCGTCAGTGGATACCATGCGCACCGAGCAGGGGATAACCTGAGTAAGCCGTTCAAATAGAACGCCGTTGATATGCGGTTTCTTATCTTCACCGATACCGCTGATGACGACGGATTTTTCGATCATGCGTTTTAACTCAGCCGATGGCAGCTCAAAAAAATCGACATCCTCGAAAATCGGCGCTTCTGGAAAATCTTCCGGATTCATGCCCATGAGGTGGTAGTGCACCTTGGTGTCGCTTATATTGATCCAGCGGTTTTCGGTCTCCTCGACCAAAATATCGTCGATGGGAAACTCTCGGGCGATATCATACAATCGCCGGGCGCTGATGGCGATGGTACCTGGGGTGTGCACGGTAGCGGGTAGCACCCCTTCAAAACAGGTTTCAAGGTCGGTGGCCGTTAAATGCACCTCGTTATCCTTTGCTTGGATCCGAATACATTCAGTGATAGCCAGACTGCTTCGCCGGCCGGTCAGTCCTTGGATTCTTCCCAACACATCCACGATTTCATTTTTGTTGATGGAAAATTTCATCTCTTTATCCCTATTTTTCTATTTAAAAAGAATATTATATTTAATAGGGTTTGAACACATGTTGAAAATAGGATTAATATACCGATATTTTTCTAAAATTTCAAATAGTAGGTTGTTCATACCTTGGTCTATGACGCGTTGATAATGTTGTGGGTTTTCGACACTTGCCAGCGCCATGTTAAAACCGGGAACCTTTTCAACATGTTTTGAACAACCTGTTGTTTAAAACAGAGGGTGTCATGCTCACGGAGGTATCGCCGCCGTTGCATGTATCCATTTTTTCATGGCATCCAACGTTTTTGCCTGCCAGGTGTCGGCGAGGCGAACCGACAGAAAAGAACGAAAAAGCCGGTCCACCAGTTCGAACGGTTTTTCGTAAAGGTAGACTTTTTCCAGGATGAGCCCTTCCATTTCTTCGCCGGTGTCGATGGGGCCACTTTCAGGCAGCTTCATGCCGGAAAAAGACAGGCTTTCTCCCTTGAGGGCGAATTGCCATTCATGGCTGCCGCTTTTGTATACCAAGTGCAGGTCGGTGATCAGCGCGCCTTTTTGCAAGGCCAGCAAAGCCTCTTCCAGGCCGGCGTCGTCGCCTTTGATGGAAATATGCTCTTTTCCGTTCGCCAATCGGTTTTCCAGTACCATGCGATTGCCCACGTTCAAATCCACCAACTCGGCATCGCATTCGTGAATGCGCTCCATATCATTTTCAATAGTGAACCAAAGCCAGGTGAGAAATTCGTTTCCCAGGAAGCGATAGCGGTTATAAGCCACGGCAATATCAAGCAACTCAGCCATCAATTGGTCTCACTGTCGGAAAAAATCAGTTTATTAAGGGCATCACGCTGGCCGCTGCTCAGAGAGGCATCCAGGGCAGCCATGGTGTAGGGAATCAGGCGGATCAGGTGCAGGCCGAAAGACTTGAGAAAAAGGGTTTCCAGCGTTTCGTTGGCTGACTTCAGGTTGGTGAAAAACCACACTTGGCCGCTTTCATAGTGCCATACCACATCATATAC
>JABDRH010000676.1 GCA_013041835.1 Desulfatitalea sp.
CTTTAGGCCTTCATGAACTGCTTCAGTGAAATCCAACTTCCCAGACACCCGACGGCGACACCGCCCAGTACGGCGACGAGGCAATCCACCATGGCGAAGAAGCGCACAGTAATCAAGCCGCTGCCGGTATCGAACTGACTGGCCAAGGTGAGGTAGCCGGCAAACAGTATCATCAGTCCGGCTGCTGTGCCCACGCCGCCTTGAACCATGCCTTCGATGTAAAAGGGAATCTCTATGAAACGGTCGGTGGCGCCCACCAGACGCATGGTTTCGATTTCTTCGCGCCGGGAGTAAAGCACCAACCGGATGGTGTTGGCAACGATCAATATGGTACCAATGAAAAAAAGTGTCCCCACGGCATAACCCGCCAGGCTGAACAGATGGATGATGCTGGTGAAGCGCTGAATCCATTGCCGGCCGTATTCCACCTCGGCCACCGCGGGCAGGGCTTGAATACGTTCGGCTAAAAACTGCAATTCGTCACTGGTGCGTGTCGCCGCCGATACTTTGACCTCGAAGGCATCGGGCAAGGGATTTTCCTTGAGGTTTTCCAGCAGGGCCGAGTGGTGCGCCATCTGCTCTTTTAAGCGATGCATCCCTTCCGTTTTAGAAATGAACTGGGCGTCTTGAATGCCGGCAATATGCTGCAGTCGATATTTGGTATCCAGGCGCGCGGCTTCGGAAGTCTCTTTTTTCAAATAGACCATCATGCGGATGCCCTTTTGCCAGAGGTTTAACACCTCTCCGGCGTTTACGAAAAACAGGGCAAACGCTGAAGCAATCAAAATGGCCAGAGCGATGGTCACTACTGTGATGAAGGTCAAGAAGCGATTGTCGAAAAGATCCTTGATGGCCCGTTGAAAATAGCGTTTCATTTGCAGCATCCAAGCATCATGCGGATTCCGAAGTCCACAGCCGGCCGTCACGCAACTGCACAATGCGTGAATGGGTTCTGTTCATCAGGTTTTTATCATGGGTGGCCACGATGACGGTGCTGCCGCGTTGGTGAAAAGTGTCCAGAAAGTTCATGATCGTGGCCGCGGCCTCTTCATCCAGGCTTCCAGTGGGCTCGTCGGCCAAAATGATGCCCGGATCGCCGGCCGCCGCCCGGGCCACGGCCACGCGTTGCTGCTCGCCACCCGACAGGCTGCGGGGATAGGCATCCATACGATCTTCCATGCCCACCAGGCGCAGCATGCTTTTGACCTTCTTGGCGATCAGGCTGGGTTTGCGGCCGGCCGCTTCCAATACCAGGGCCACGTTTTCAAACACGGTTTTGGTCGCAATCAGCTTGTAGTCCTGAAAGATGATGCCGAACTTGCGACGCAGATAAGGTACCCGGTCACGGGCAATGCGGGACAAATTCATGCCGTCCACCAGGATTTGGCCTTCGGAAGTCGTTTCGGCCAGATAGAGCAGTCGCAGCAGGGTGGTCTTGCCCGCGCCGCTGCGACCGGTAACGAACAGGAATTCATTTTTAGGGATATCCAGGGTGACATCTTTGAGGGCCGATTTGGCCCCATACCGCTTGTGGACATGAAACATGCGGATAATGGCGTCGCTGCTCGCTTCGGTCATAGGAACGTCCCAGTCGGAGAATTCGTCGCAGGCAAGTGGCGCATTCCCACGGTGCGCCTTGTCGAAGCCGTTGACCGTCGGCGGCGCAACTGCTATGAAACGCGGTGAGCCTAGGGAGTGCCTTTCAGGGTTTTCCCTGCTCTGCCTCCACTGACGCCCGATGAACGGCTTCTTCCCATCAGTGGGGGCTTTATTATCTTATAAATGCTCTAAAATCAAGCACTTCGTGCTCAAATGCCTTCGGGAGACGCTATGTTGGATGAATTGATCCGCCTTTTATGTGAAAAATCGTTTAAATACTCACCTGAACCGGCCTTCAAGCTGGTTTCCGGCCGCATGAGCCATTATTACGTGAACTGCAAACCCACCGTGCTCAGTCCGCGGGGCATGTATCTGGCGGGGCACCTGATGTTCGATGCCATCGCCGACCTCGCGCCGGAAGGCGTGGGCGGTCTCACCTTTGGCGCCGATCCGCTCGCCATGGCCACCGCCTTTGCCTCGGAGCTTAAAGGCCGGCCCATCGCGGCCTTCTCCATTCGAAAGGAGAAAAAGGATCACGGGATCGCCCGTTGGATCGAAGGTGACCTGCCGGCCGGTTCACGGGTGGTGGTGATTGATGATGTGGCCACCACGGGCGGCTCGACCATCAAAGCCATCGAACGCGCCCGGGAAGAGGGCCTGACCGTCCAGCGGGCCGTGGTTCTGGTGGACCGCCAAGAGGGTGGTCTGGACAACATCCGCCAACATGTACCCGATGCGAGTGCCCTGGTAACGCGAGAGATGTTGATGGAACGGTTTACATATCTTTCTTAAAAAACTGCTCCGGTTCGGTGATGGTACCCGGCTTGGGGGTGGTTTTCTGGGGCATGGTCCCTTCTTTGAAACATTCGAAGAGGGTCTTTTTGGATTCGGGGATGGGCAGCAGGCCGGTTTCGGCGTCGATCTTGGCAAAGACCACCCCTTCAGGCACCTGGAAAATGCGTACGGGTTCGTTTTTGAGAATTTGCTTCATAAACCCCAGCCAAATGGGGCTGGCGGCACGTGAGCCGGTTTCACCGGCCCCCAGGGAGCGCTCCTGGTCGTAGCCGACCCATACCCCGGTGATAAACCGCGGTGTATAGCCCACAAACCAGGCATCGTACAGATTGTTGGTGGTGCCGGTCTTGCCTGCCACGGGGCGCTTAAGATCCCGGATGCGTTTGCCGGTGCCGTATTTCACCACACCTTCCAGCAGGCTGGTCATGATGTAGGCCGTGCTCTTTTCCAGCACCTTCTGCCGGGCAGGATTCATCTCCTCGAGAATATTGCCGTGGCGGTCTTCGATCTTGGTGACGAATGCCGGCGTCACCAGGTAGCCCTGGTTGGCAAAAACCGAGTACGCCTGGACCGTTTCCAGCAGTGAGATACCCGACGAACCCAGGGCAATGGACAGGTCGTGGCTCAGGTCCGATTCGATGCCGAGCTTGCGCGCATAGTCGATGACATAGTCGATGCCGATATCCTGCATGATCTTGATGGTGACGACGTTGCGAGATTTGGCCAGGGCTTCGCGCAGCAGGGTGGCGCCATAGAATTTCTTCCCGTAGTTGCGGGGTTTCCAGGTAAAGTCATGGGTCTCGTCCTGGAATACGATGGGTGAATCGATGATCACCGTGGCCGGTGTATAACCCTTGTCCAGGGCCGCCGCATAAATGATCGGTTTAAAGGCTGAGCCCGGTTGGCGACGTGATTGGATGGCCCGATTGAACTGGCTCTCCATGAAATCCCGGCCCCCCAGCATCACCTTGACCAGTCCGGTACCGGCCTCGATGCACATCAAGGCCGCCTGAACTTCGGGCACCTGGTCCAATTGCAGTTTCCACTGATCCGCTTTTTCATCTTTTTCCAGAAGCTTGACCCATATGACATCACCCGGCGCAAGGGCTTGGCTCGCACGTCGCAGTTGGGCGGCATAGTAGGGTACATCGGGATTGGGTTTTCTGGCCCAGCGCATATCCTTCAGCGCGATGACCCCCCTGTGATTGCCCATACGCACGGTGACCCTGCCGGCTTTATCATCCACGTCGATGACCACCCCGTTAACACTGGCCTGGGGGGCCAGGGGTGTTTCCTCGAACTTGGCCTGCAGATTCTGGCAATAGGCTTCAATTTGTTCCGGGGACAGTTGCTTCAGCGGCCCGCGATAGCCCTGCCGATGGTCCAGCTCTTCGAGCCCCTTGCCGATTTGCTCACGGGCGGCTTTTTGCATTTCGATATTCACGGCCGCATGGATTTTCAACCCCTGGGTGTAAAGGGCCTCTTCACCGTACTGTTTCTCCACGTACCGACGCACATGCTCGGTGTAGACCGGGACTTTTTCCAAGTACCAGTTTCGCCGTGGCTTAATGTCCATTTCGAAAGTAATGGCCTCCGAGGCTTCGATCTGGGAAATGAAGCCCTCATCCACCATGCGGTTGAGCACATAGATTTGCCGCTGCTTGGCCCGCTCCGGGTAGTGAAAAGGCGAATAGCGGCTCGGCGCCTGAGGCAGCCCGGCGAGAACGGCACACTCGGCCAGGTTGAGATCCTTTGCGGGCTTGCCAAAGTAATTCTCGGCCGCCGCCTCCACACCATAGGCGCCGTGGCCCAGATAGATCTGATTCAGGTACAGATAAAGAATTTCGTCCTTGGTAAAGGCCTTGTCAATCTGATAGGCCAGCAGGGCTTCCTTGATTTTGCGTTCGTAGCTCCGCTCGGGCGTAAGCAAAAAGCTCTTGGTGACCTGCTGGGTAATTGTGCTGCCGCCCTGGACAATGGTGCCGGCCTCCAGGTTCTTCAGGAAAGCGCGGCCGATACTGACGATATCCACCCCCTGGTGCTTGTAAAAACGCGCATCTTCCGCGGCGATGAAAGCCTGTTGAAGTTGCAGGGGGATCTGCTCAAGGGGCACCACGATGCGCCGTTCCCGGTAAAATTCGGCAATCTTGCGGTGGTCGTCTGAAAAAACCGTGGTGATAATGGAAGGATGATAATCCTTAAGCGAACTGATCTTGGGCAAGTCCCTGGCCATGTAAAAGACCAGCCCGACACAGCCGACGGCGCTCAACAGGGTCAGCCCCAGCACTGCCCACAGGGACCCGCAAACGATGCGCACCCATAGGCTGCGCTGCTGTTTGCGCGCCCGTTTTTTTAAAATTTGAGAGTTCGACACTGGTTTTGGCATGTTAAACAACCTAACCGGCCACTGGTATTCGAGCGTTTATATCGGCGGGAAGCGCGACGGCCTTCTTCCTTCTTGAAATTTGCCCAACTTATCAAAAAAGCAGGGCAACGGCAAGATGCACAAAAAACAACCCGCCCTGCGGGAAAGACCAAGGGCCCTGGACAACCGGCACTCGGTTTGGCATCTGTGCCGACGGTTTTTAAACTGGATATCGGCTTCGCGCTTTTATCGGATGATCATCCGACTGGATTATGACAGCCGCCGACTTTGCTCATAGACACGCAAGATGGGGAAATTGTTCTTTTCTCGCGCCCTTATCCGGTGGCAAAAGACATGCCGCCAATATAGTTGAGCAGGGCTTGCTCCTGCTTGGTTTCCGGTTGGAACTTCACGGAGATATTATGCTCTGCCTTTCGAACCACCTCGCTGTTGAACCGCCCCAGCCCCGGCAGTTCCAACTGGACCCGATCTCCCAAAGCGACATCGCAAGCGCCGGCGATCCGGGCGCCGGCGGCCGAAATATCCACTGCTTCACAGGGGATGAAATCTTCGGCTGATTGAATGCCCGCTTGGCTCATGATGGTGATTCGGGGGTTCGACCGCCGTTCACTGCCACGATAGATTATTGGAAGGCGCTGACGGTACGCTGAGGGAAAAAAATACCCGATGGCGCCGCCGATAAACAAGCTGGTGCTGATGATATAGAAAAAAGACGGAAGCTTGTCCATATGGTCCTGAAAGGCCCACAGCGACACGATCAACCCCGCCAATCCAGTGGCCACGGCCTGCCTGAGGGCGGTTTTAATCCGGCTGCTTTTCTTGGGCGTCACGGCAAGGTAGTACACAATGAAGCCGGCGGTGATGGCCGGAATCAACGGCCATGGGAGGGAGTGTGCCAGATTGTACACAAAGCCTTTTTGCGTCACGGTGGAAAGATAGGGGAATATCACCAGCCATCCGCAAAGATAACCGGTGGCAAACCCGATGCATTGATGGACAAAAGGCCCGATGACCAAGGTGTCGCCATTGTCTTCGACTTCGAACCGGCTTTTATGGGTCAGCATGCGATAGACGACCACGGCGCCCAAGATGCACAGTCCGATCATCATCAGGGCGATGACCGCCCAGACCAGGCCCATGGCGAGTCGCAGGGGTTCACCATTGTGGATTTGCCGGTAGCCGATGTACACCGTGCTGGTCAAAGAGGCGATCAAAAAGACGATGACCGTGTTTTTTAAAACAATATCGAGCACAATGGGAATGCCGGGTTCATAGGTGGGAAACAGCCCGAAGTCGTTCAGTGCGGCAGTGCGCCGGCTGTGGATGCGCTCGGTGGAAAGAATCCCGCAGGCCACAAACTCATAGGCCCTGCCCAGCAATCTTTCGATCTGCCGCATGATACTGATTTTAAGCTGATCCAGATGCTCGGAAAGGGCATCATCCGCGGGTTGCCCGCCATTGCCGTTGCGGTGCTCGATAAAGCTTTCCACATCCAGATGCAGTTGCCTGAACTGTTCCTCAAACCGCTTATAGTCCTCTTCACAGTGTTCCACAAGCCGTTCGATTTCCGGATTCGAGCGCCAAAATTCCAGTTTTTCCCTTAAATAGACCAGACGAAACCACTTGCTGGTCAAATGATTGTCACCGTGCTCCCGTCCCCAGTTTTCGGGCATACCCCGGCCATATTTCTGGATCACCTTTTCGATGGTTTCATTGTCAGGCGTGAAAAATGACGGGTTGGCCACCAACTGGTTCACCAGGGCCTTGGCCTCGGCCGGTATAAAGGCGCGTTCATGAAACCAGTGACGGTAATCGCCTTCCACCTGCCGAAGGACCGGCAGATAGGGATAGAATCCCAGCAGGAACACCATCACCCATAACGGAAAATCACCGCCGCCCTGACCGGTGCCTCCGGCACCCCCAGGAACCCAACCGAAATAGTCTCCAATGAACCGGAACAAATCAGGCGAAACGAGCAGTAGAAGATAGATGCCCACCATTGACAGGGTGTAGATGGTGGCATAGGTCACAAACCGCGCCCAGGTGGTAAACTGCCGCGGTGGGCGTGTTTTTCCGTAACGGGCCTCTTTTTCCGTCCAGGAATTGAACCGATTCCAATAAAATAGTGCAATGGCAATGGCCCCAATGACAGCCTCGAGTGAAACCAAGCCGGAAATGGTGGCTGTGAACTTTTCAACGTATAGCAGGTTCATATTACCCTCCTTTTATGGCCGGTCTCATCAGATCAAACCGATATTTGCCCATGGTATCCAACTTTGAGATATTTTTGCCTGCCCTGTCTGTGACGTAGTGCACATAATGGTGGTGATTTGTCACACAACTTGGACAAAGGGCCAGACAAAGGATCAAAGGGGAAAGTAAAGGGGGAACGGACGTTCTTGGCTATCTTGACCAAATCATATATGCTGCATGCATCATTCAAATAACTCTGGTGTTGTAGGATTGTTGACGGTGGGCATCCTAATCAGGAGGCGTTATGCAAAACTTTGTTCTGTTCGTTTTCAATGGCGATCCCATGTGCTTCATTCATGTCCTGCTCAATGTTCTGGATATGCAGGCGCGGGGGCATGAGGCGGTTATCGTGGTCGAAGGCGCGGCCACCGGGCTTTTGTCCGAGCTGCCCAAAGCGGACCACCCGCTGCACAACCTATGGCAACGGGTGAAAGAGGCCGGGCGGATCGCAGGAGTCTGCAAGGCGTGCTCGGAAAAGATGGGCACCTTACAGGCGGCCCGGCAGCAGGGTTTGCCGTTGCTCGATGAGATGAACGGCCACCCGAGCATGGCGCGTTTTCGCAAAGAAGGGTATGAGATCATTACCTTCTGAAAAATGGCTTACCGTCAAAGAAAAGCACAGCTTCTTCATCTGCTTCGGTCCACCGATCCGAATACGGCCTTTGCGGCCATTGGCGCCATGCCGGCGGCACAGGTGATCAGTCCGTTGTTCGGTTTGTTGTGTCATGGCAACCCGCTGGTGCGTTGGCGCGCCGTTGACGCCATGGGA
>JABDRH010000683.1 GCA_013041835.1 Desulfatitalea sp.
TATAATGAGCTTCAACGTACCGAAAGGTTGGAGTTTTGCCCACACTGTCAAAGGATTATATACTGGGAAAAATCATAAATCGGCCGAAGCAGTACAGACGATCGCTGGGTCATTTATAAGATTCAGAGGAAAGTCCGAACACCACAGGGCAGGGTGCTCCATAATGTGGAGTCGCGGTAACGCGAAGGCAAGTGCAACAGAAAGCAAACCGCCGCGTCGCAAGGCGCGGTAAGGGTGAAACGGTGCGGTAAGAGCGCACCAGTTCTCCGGGCGACCGGGGAAGCTAGGTAAACCCCACCCGGTGCAAGACCAAATAGGGGAGTGCTTGAGGGCGGCCCGTCCGAGCTCCCGGGTAGGTTGCTGGAGGTGTCGGGCAACCGGCATCCTAGATGAATGATCGCCGTCCTGGCAGGGGTAACCCGGCCGGGAGACAGAATTCGGCTTATGGCCTGCTCCGGCCGCTTTTTTGTTGATTGAAAGGGTCTCGGAATATCTCGATATTCTTTAATTTTTGTGCCTTACCGGGTGAGCGCCTCAACACCTAAAAATGTAACTTTATTTTTGCGCGAACTCTAAGATGAGCGCGATCCACTTATCGACGGCAAACAGAGGAAATATGCTGCTTATCGAAGAACTGCAAGTGCAAGTCGGCGGCCGGACCATATTGAACAATGTCAATATGGAGATACCCCGCGGAGAAACCCACATTTTGTTTGGTCCCAACGGGTCGGGAAAGACCAGCCTGATGATGACCATCATGGGATTTTCAGGTTACACCGTGACCCACGGCAAGATCACATTCAAAGACCAGGACATCACTTACATGCCCATCCACGAACGCGCGCGACTGGGTATCGGCGTCTCCGTTCAGCGGCCGCCAACCATCCATGGCCTTAAAACACGCAGTCTGGTGCAGGTGTGCGCCAAAAATAGTGCAAGCCGCGTGGATATCGACAGCCTGGCCAAGGGAGTGAACTTTGAGGCGTTTATGGACCGAGACGTAAACCACAAATTCTCAGGCGGTGAGATCAAACGCTGTGAACTGCTCCAGCTAATGGCCCAGAACCCGGATCTGATCCTGCTGGACGAGCCGGAATCGGGAGTGGACCTGGAGAATATGGTTCTAATTGGTGAAACCATCAATACCTTGCTGCATCGCGGCCTGAAATACGCCAAAAGCAGATCCCACCGGGAGGTGGTGGCCGACCGCAGCAAATCGGCCCTGATCATTACCCACACGGGGCATATACTGGATTACATCACCGCCGATCAGGGCCAGGTGCTGTTCAACGGGCATTTGTGCTGTTCGCGCAACGCCCGCGAGATATTGAAATGGATCGGTGAATACGGATACGAGGAGTGCGTGAGATGCGCAATGCAAGTAGGGATATGATGCCCGGTGCGAGCATCGTTGACCCGGACCAATTCGAAACCGAAGCCGAAGAACACGCCTACCTGGAAAGGTTGTCGGACATTGCGGCGGAAGATGCCGCCCAATTTCTCGATGTGGGTATCGACGTTGCCGAGGCAGGCCGTTCAGGCACATTTATCCAGATGGATCGCTCGGTGATTCATGCCAAAGCCCGGCAGGAGGGTGTTGAAGTCATGGGTATCTCCCAGGCGCAACAGCGATACGACTGGCTCGGAGAATACCTGTGGCGTCATATCAAACCGGACAAAGACCATTTCACCGCCAAGGCCTGGTCCCAGCCTCACGAAGGTTATTTCATCCGCTCGGCCCCGGGTCGGAAGATCGAACAGCCGGTGCAGTCGTGCTTGTACATCGCCCGGGAAAATTTCAACCAGAACGTGCACAATGTGGTTATTGCCGAGGAGGGATCAAGCCTGCAGGTCATCACCGGCTGCGCCACCTCGCCCCATCTGGTGTCGGGGCTGCATGTCGGCGTATCGGAGTTCTACGTCAAAAAGGACGCCCAACTGAATTTCACCATGATCCACGACTGGGGCGAGCAAGTTAACGTTCGGCCGCGAACCCACGTGCGCGTGGAAGCGGGCGGTGTGTTTGTCTCCAACTACATCTCCCTGAAGCCGGTGGGCACGCTGCAGATGAACCCCACCACGCACCTGGCCGGCGAGGGCGCCGTTGCACGCTTCAACAGCGTGCTGGTCGCCGCCCGGGACTGCCGTCTGGACGTCGGCTCAAGGGTGATTCTGGACGCGCCGGACACCCGGGCTGAGATCATTTCACGTGCCATTGTCGCAGGCGGCGATATCATCGCACGGGGTGAATTGATCGGCCAAGCCCCCCGGATCAAGGCCCATCTGGAGTGCAAGGGCCTGATTCTCAAGGAGGGCCTGATGCATGCCATTCCCGAACTGCGGGGCTATATCCCGGGGGTGGAAATGTCGCACGAGGCGGCCGTGGGCAAAATTGACCAGGGGGAGATCGAATATCTCATGGCCCGTGGCGTGGATGAAGAGCAGGCCGTCTCGATGATTGTGCGCGGCTTTCTAAATGTAGACATTGAAGGTCTGCCTGACGCCTTGCGGCAAAAGATCGACCGGATCATCAGTGAAACCCAGAAGGACATGATGTGATCGAATGAGCGAGAAAAAAGCGCAGGCAGGCGCCTACTGCGAAATCTCATTTGCCGAAAAGGTGCGCCTCTTCTCCCAAGACTACTTGAAATGTTGTGTTTACCTGGCTGACGGAACACCGCCGGAGCATGCTTTTACCAAAAAGCTCTACTCCGAACTGGTGGGTACCTCCCAGGTATTGGAGGACTTCCTCGATTTTCACGGGGCCAAGAACAACACCGATTGGTACCTTTACCGCGAACTGGCGGCGGCCATCCGGCATCTGAGCCTGGGCGGTTACTCCCAGAAGCATATCGCCAACCGGCTCATTTTTTATGATCTGCCTGAAAGTGACGCATTCAGTTCCGCCGGATTGGAAGTCTCCGCATTTCTCAACGACTGCCTGATGAAGCTGGCGCCGGTGATCATTGAAG
>JABDRH010000688.1 GCA_013041835.1 Desulfatitalea sp.
CCGAAATTGTCGACGGCGAGCTGCTGCGCACGATCGGTGCGGTGCCGTTTGGTGCGACACCTTCGGAAGCCAAGGGCTTTTTAGTTGTCTGCGTGCACATGACGGCCGAGCTTTCCGCCAGCATGAAAGCCATTGCCCGTGGTTTCGAAGAGTATCAGCAGATTACCCTGCTCAAACAGCCGATACAGACCTTTTATTATATTACCCTTTCCCTGGTGGCCCTGTTGGTGGTATTTTGCTCCGTTTGGCTGGGCTTTTACCTGGCCAAGACCATCACCATCCCCATTATGAAGCTGGCCGACGGTACCCGGCGTGTGGCTGAGGGTGACCTGAATTTTTCACTGGATATTCAGGCCGATGATGAAATCGGCAGATTGGTGTCGGCTTTCAACCAGATGACTCGAGATTTGTGCAGCGGCCGTGAACAGCTTGAGCTGTCAGCCCAGATGTTGCGGGAGCAGAATATCGAAATCGAAGCCCGACGGCGTTACATGGAAATCGTGTTGAAAAATGTTTCCGCAGGCGTCATCACCTTGGATGCAAAAGATGCCATCAACAGTATCAACACCTCGGCGGAAAGGATGCTCGGCCTGCGCGCAGACAACATCCTCGATAGAAACTATAAGGACATTTTGTCGGGGCCACAGCAGAAAATGGCCGAAGAGATCATGGCTCAGGTGTTTGCCAGCAAGCGCGCCTCCCTTGAAATCCCTTTGCGAATTTCCATCGAAGGCCGCCCGCGCAGCTTCCTGGCTTACATCAACGCGTTGCAGGATGAAGCCGGACAACACCTGGGCCTGGTGATGGTCATTGACGACCTCACCGAGCTGGAAAAAGCCCAGCGCATGGCGGCCTGGCGGGAGGTGGCCCGCCGCATCGCCCATGAGGTGAAAAATCCGCTGACACCCATCAGCCTCTCAGCGCAGCGGTTGAAACGCAAATACTCCCAGCAAATCAATGAAACGGTATTTGACGATTGTACGGAGATGATCATCAACCATGTGGAGCTAATCCGAAACCTGGTCAACGAGTTTTCCGCCTTTGCCCGATTTCCCACCGCGGATCCCAAGCCCAGCGACCTGTCATCCATCATCGAAGAGACCGTGGCGCTTTATAAAGAGGGGCATCCTGCAATCGGCTTCACGGTTCGCCTGCCGGAAAATCTGCCCCGCATGAACCTGGACCGGCAACAGATCAAGCAGGCGTTGATCAACCTTGTGGATAATGCCGTGGCCGCCATCAGGGAAGATGGCCACATCAGCATCGTGGTCTCCAGCGACCCCATCTTAAAAATGGTACGGCTGGAAGTGGCCGACGACGGCATAGGCATCTCCAATGAGGATAAGATCCGGCTGTTCGAACCCAATTTCTCCACCAAAAAGACCGGCATGGGCCTGGGGCTGACCATTGTCAACAGCATTATCACCGACCACGGCGGCCTTATCAGTGCGCAAGACAACTATCCCAAAGGGGCGAAGTTCGTCATAGAGTTACCGGCATAATGGCAGCCAAACTCCGATGCTGCATATAAAAGATGGCCAAAAGGCAATAACTTTATTTATGAGGAAGATATTATGTTCCCCACCATCTTGATCGTAGACGACGAATTGCCCATCCTTCAATCCCTGGGGGGGTTGTTAAGTGATGAAGGCTTTGAGATTTCCACTGCCTCCAATGGATATGAAGCGCTTCAAATGATTGAAAGCGATGCGCCCGATCTCGTGCTGCTGGACATCTGGATGCCGGGCATCGACGGCCTTGAAACCCTCAAGGAGATCAAGAAGAGCAATGCGCACATCCAGGTGATCATGATCACCGGCCACGGCACCATCGAAACGGCTGTCCAGGCCACTAAACTAGGCGCTTTTGACTTCATCGAAAAGCCGCTGGCCATCGAGCGCGTCATCGTGGCGATCAACAATGCCCTCAATTTCCGGCGTTTGGAAGAAGAGAACCGCTATCTGCGCAAAAAAACCATCGAAAAGCATGCCATCACCGGGGGGACGCCACCCATCAAGTCCTTGCGGGAAGCGATCTCAAAAGTGGCGCCCAGCGATAGCTGGGTGCTCATCAAGGGAGAAAATGGTACCGGCAAGGAGTTGGTAGCCCGCAACATTCATCATTTAAGCAGCCGTTCCAGCAAGCCACTGATCGCTGTCAATTGCGCGGCTATTCCCGAAGAGTTGATCGAAAGCGAGCTTTTCGGACACGAAAAGGGCGCCTTCACCGGTGCCAACAGCAAAAAGATCGGTAAATTCCAACTCGCCGACAAGGGCACGCTCTTTCTTGATGAAATCGGTGATATGAGCCTGAAAACGCAGGCCAAAATTTTACGCGTGCTTCAGGAAAGACAGTTTCAGCGTGTGGGCGGTAGCCGCACCTTGACAGTAGACGTTCGTGTGATCGCGGCTACGAACAAAGACTTGGAGGAAGAGATCGCACAAGGCGCCTTTCGTGAAGACCTTTACTATCGGCTCAACGTGGTGCCCATCGAGGTGCCCAGCCTAAAAAATCGAACCGGCGACATCGCCCTGCTGCTGAATGTATTTCTTGACGAGGCGGCCCGTCAGGACCGCACGACGAAGAAAAAGATATCGCCCGAAGCCCTTGCCCTGATGCAAAACTACAATTGGCCCGGCAATGTGCGTGAACTCAAAAACCTGGCCGAACGGCTGGCCATCATGGTTTCCGATGAAGTTATCACCGCCGAGCATTTGCCCAGACCGTATAACCCTGCCATCGCCGTCGAAGGCTTTCCGCCGGCGGATTCACTGTTCAGCCTCAAGGACCTTAAGACGGCCAGGCAATTGTTCGAACGACATTTTATTCAGCGCAAACTGGCAGAGAACGGGCACAACATCACCCATACGGCCAAATCTATCGGCGTGGAGCGAAGTTACCT
>JABDRH010000003.1 GCA_013041835.1 Desulfatitalea sp.
CGCATCAGATCACCTACCGTTACTTTGAGGAGTTGCATGCCTGCGGCGGCGACCGGCCGCGCGCCAGCTATGAGACCATGCGCACCATGTTCATCCCCAACTTTTCCGCGGTGGTCACCGACGCGGCCGGTCTTTTCGTGCTGATTCTGGCCAAGGTGGCCCTGATGCAGTTTCTGGCCATCATCATGACGTTTTGGAGCTTGTCCATTATCATGACCGCTTTTTTGGTCCCGGCCATGTGCAGCCTAATCCCGATGAAGGTCTCCAGTGAAAAATGGGCCAAAGATAGCTGTCAGGTGGATTGGCTGGCCGGATTGTTGATGAAAATCACCCGTTTTTCCATTGGCCCGGGCACCAAGTATGTCACCGGCGCCTTGATTGTCATGCTCGCGGTGTTTTGTGCCTGGCAAACAAGTCATCTGAAAATCGGAGATTCGACCCCCGGCTCCCCTATTCTGTGGCCCGAGCATCCCTATAACCAGGACCAGGCCCTGATCGATCGGACCTTTAAAGCCTCATCGGAAAACCTGGTGCTATTTTACGAGGGAGAAGAAGAATCCATTTACGACCCGGCGGTCTTGAATACCTTCGAAGCGTTTGCCCGGCACATGAGAAACAGCCTGCCGGATATCTATAAATCGGCCACCTATCTCGGCGAAATGGTCAAAAAGGTCAATCTAACGTTTCATGACGGCGACGAACTGTGGCAGGAACTGCCCCGGGATCAAAACCTGCTGATGTGTTTCATCGGCCTGATCAAGAGCCAATTCGAGCTCAACACGTTGCATCGCTTTGTCGACAGAAAGCTGCAACGCGCGCAGATCACACTCTTTTTTTCCGATCATACCTCCAAGAACCTGATCCGCATCCGCGATGCGGCGTTTGGTTTTTTCAACGATCATTCCTTAAAAACCGGGCAAGGCGAGTTCAAGCTGGCCGGCGGAAGGATCGGGCTGGAGATCGGGCTCAACGAGGAAATGAAACGGGCCCACGCCGTCATCGACCTGACCGTGTTCAGCGCCATTTTCATTCTGGTCTCCCTGTCGTTCAGGTCCGTTATCGCCGGGCTGATGCTCACGCTGCCGCTCATTTTGGCCAACACGGTGGCCGGGGCCTACATGTCCCTGTCCGACATCGGCCTTTCGGTCAATACGCTGCCCGTTGCGGCCATCGGCGCCGGTGTCGGCGTGGACTTTGCGATCTACCTTTACAGCCGTTGCCAGGAAGAGTTCGCGAACCAGAGCGGGGATTGGATGGGCACGATCACCCAGTCGATCTGCACCTGCGGCAAGGCGGTGGTGTTTACCGGACTGACGATCATTTTGCCGATCATCACCTGGTACTTTTTTTCAGACATGAAGTTTCAAGCGCAGGTGGGATTTTTTCTGGCGATGATCATGGGCACGAACGTTATCTTGACGGTAACGCTTCATCCCTTGTTGCTGTATATCATCAAACCGGATTTTATCAGCAAAAAAAATAGTTTGTCACCAAAAACGCAAGAGATTCCTATGAAACTATCGGCATAGCCGTTTCTTGGAGAACCTGTCGATCTACGGGCAGGCGCGGCATCGGATTGGCAACATAGAATTACTTGCTATACATAACAGTACTTATTTCACACGACACGGAGCGCTTTTTGTCGAAGGGTCAATGATTTTTCCATCTAACAAGAATCAGGTTGTTATCAAAATTGATTACAGGTGCGGTTAATGAGTTGGGGGGCAACTTGACCGACACCCCACAGAATTAACTCGCTTCCGTAAAGAAAGGTTGGGAAAGATGATGAAACAAAACCGATGCTATACTTGCTTTTGGGTAATATTACTTTCATTGACTTTGATTGCAGCAAATGTATTGGCCGCGGATAATGTTAGCATGCCCACCGTAAAAGATCTCCAGAACAACAAAAAGTTCTACGATGACCCAAGACCACTCTATTCAACAGGCGCTTTGGGTTTCAAAAACTTATTGCCTCAGCAGGTTTACGAAAAGTTAAGTTACGATGTGGGGGCCATGAAAAAACTGTGGGCTGAAACAATTGGTTTCAAATCACCCGATGCGGTCAACAAGATTGCCCCGGAGATAAAGCCCGGCACGTATTCCTATAAAGATAAGGAGCAGTTTCCCGGTCTGAAAGCGCTAATGACAGAGTATCACTATAACCGTTTCAAGCCTGGTGCGCCACCATTTGCAGGTAATTTTCCAGAGATCAAGATCGTCCCAACCCAGCAATACTACTACGCGCTCCCTATAGCAGAGGCGACAAAGGCCAGCAAAACCCAGTTGGACGACAAATCAGGAATTATAAAAGAAGAAACCTATGTGGCAGGGTATCCTTTTCCAAGGCCGGAAGGAAAATTCAAAGCCTATCAAGTATTTTACAACTGGCACAAGCGATCTTTTGGTTGGGACAGCAAATTTTTTGTATCCGAATCCCGCGGATGGACAAAGTCTCTCAAAGAAGACAACGTATTGCTGAATATCGGCTGGTTTCTGAGGCTAAAAGGCAGAACCATGGAGCCGTACGGTTGGTTTGACGAGAGAGCTCAAATGCAAAATGAAGAACGTGGCGTAAGCACGGAATGGTCATCTCCACGCGATATGTTTGGAAATGTCTACAGCGGTCTCATATACCTTGACTCAGAAAAATACGACCAGAATATGTTTTATGTCAGCGGACTTAGGCGGGTTCGACTGATGTCGTCCACCGACGTCCAGGACTCCGTGGGTGGAGCTGATTTGATCTCCTTGGACATTGATGGATGTTCACAAAAACTATCGAATACTATTTTTCCATCGAAATTGGAAATGATCGCTGAACGGGAACTGCTGCTTCCAAACAACAAGGATGGATCAGCGTACTTTACTCCTCCAGAAAAAGGGTTGGAAATTCATAATTTAGAATGGGAACGCAGGCCCGTATATGTGGTTAAAATGACTATAAATGACAAAAATTTTATCTACAGCCATCGAATCCTTTACTTTGATACGGAGACATTCATTTTGCGCCTTGTGGAAAACTACGATCAAAAGGGGCGCTTATATCGAACATATGAATATTTCATGATCTTCGCTCCTGACATGGGAATGCCGCTTATGGGTTCTACTTTGGCCCAAGATCATTTAGACCTACATAGTACTTCAGCCATTGGCTATTGTATGCCGGCCCCTGGAATGGGGCGAGAAAAGATCAGTCTTGAGTATTTATTCAAATCCGGAAAGTAAGCGCCAGAAAGGAGGAAAAGTTCAAAGAACATGAATCTCTCAGGATTACGATGGTCGACTCAATGCACCTACGGGACCATTAAAACAGCAGTTTAGCCGGTCTCGGTTTTGATGTTTTTGGTAGAAATAGGACGACAATCTATTACACTGTGAAAAGGAGAATTTTAATGAAAGAAAAGTCAAAGGGTAAATATGTACCCCGTGAACGTGACGAAAATGGTTTCTGGAAGATTGACAAAAAGACCCGGCTTGATATCCCGGCGCCGGATTTTTCCAATGTGGATTATCTCAGCGAGGAAGACAAAGCGTTAGGCGCCAAGCTCGTTGCGGCTCGGATGCCTCAGGCCGACTGGGGCCTGGGGGATAGCCCGAAACGCGAAAATATCTGGTGGCAGCAGCCCTCCTTTCTCTTATTGTGCGATCCAAAGTCCGCTGAATTTTTCTTTGAATGGTTTAACAGCGTGGTGACCGCTGTAACCGGATTGGATGGACTTAGCGAGCTTTATCCCGTGTGCCTGAAAAAAGATGGAATTAATTCGAGAGAGAAGAGCAACGACCCTGACGTCCGCCGAAAGCTATCAAACGCCTTGCTTATGGGATTGGCTATCGGAGTCGAGTTCGACGACCAATACTGTCACCGCCTTTATTCACTTTTGCCGCTGGATCAAAGAGAGTTCATTGAGGGTTCGGACTATGTAATGGACTCTGAAAAGATCGCGATGCTTCGCTTTCCGAGGTCGTCTGTGTGGTCCGAAGAAGAGAGCCTCGCGCTACAATTTACCTATGCGGTGATGCGCAGAAAAATGACGGATGAAATTTGGGATCACGCCATGGCGTCCTGGGGTGAGAAAGAGACCATCAGAAATATCCATTGGATTGGACTCTACACTCACTTGTACATGTTTCAGAATGCGATGGATCTACGTCTAGGAGAGTGGTAATAAAGCATCGATTCCTTGACACCCGGGAATCGACACAGTGACCCCGGTTGCAGCAGCCCATTTTTCATTTACCTTAATCGCTTGCGGCAAGCGCTTTTGCAGTGGCCACGCAAGCTGCTATTTTCTAATCAGTTGATCCAAATGCTGCAAAAGCCGGAGCGCTTCAGAGCCAGGTCGCCAAGGATAAAGCCGTAGCAAACTGCTGCCGTCCCTTGGCAAGGCATGATCCGGAGCGCTCCGGCTCATCTGTTGGGCAATCCGTTGATGAAGCGGGATGGACTCGCCAAAAGCCTTGGTATTTGCTATAAAAAGGCATGCAGGCGGACACCGATCATAACGGATTTGCGCAGTGGGTCCGGCAAATTTTTGAACACGGCTTCTCGTTGGACGGCGACACGCGCGCTTACATGGCCCAGACCTTCGGCAGCACGGATTTGTCGGTTGTTCTTGAAAAGGGGGATGAAAGCGAGACAGCCGCGCTGCTGGAATTGATCTTTTCACCCGACACGGTCATGCGGCTGACTTTTGAAGCGCAGTGGGGCCTCGTGCGTTTTCGCCCCGAACAGGTGGCGGCGCTTTTCACTGCATTGACCGTTCAGCCGCTCAAGACACACATCTTTTCCGACACCAACCACAGCGGTATGGCGCTTTTGGTACCCGCGTTTGGGGTATCGGCGTTTATCCGGCGCCTGAACCTGACCTGGCAGCCGCCCGAAGCCTTGGACGTGTTTCTGAAAGCCGGGCCTGCTCACACAAATCCAATCGCTATACGAGATCGCTTTCGCCATGCACGCGTACGGTGGGCCGCGCATCGGGTCGAGCTGGTGACGGCTTATCTCAAACAGGTGACGCACAAGGCCGCGGACATCAACGACGGCTTGGTCTTTTTGTTGTCCATCCTGGATGAGTTTGAGT
>JABDRH010000008.1 GCA_013041835.1 Desulfatitalea sp.
GGGCAGCACATGGAGCAAAAAGCGTCGGATAAATTCAACGGCCTCGATGCGCTCCTGCTCTTTTTGGTTCGTGTCCCGGTTTTTATATTCGAAAGTGACGTGACCGTTATCCAAACCCGTGATGCGATAATTGGAAATCGCCACCCGATGCGTATAGCGGCCAAGGTAATCGAGAGTGAAGATGGAAATGATCCCACAATTTTTGATCCCAGGTGTGCAGCACCGCGATGATGCCCAATTGTCCGCCCAGTCCGTTTGCCGGGTTGCGGCCAAAGGCCAGCAATGTATCGGCCACCGCCCTGAAAAGCATGTTGAGCATGAGGCTTTTATTGATGAGCACCAGCGCATTTCGATAATCGCCGATGTACCGGATCACCCGCCGCCCGGTGCTTGATATTGTTCAGCGCAGCCAGAATCTTTTGTACTTCTTGCCGGCTGAGAACTTCCGGTAAAATCTTCGGACGCCGGGTATTTTTGACTTCAAGTACGATATCGCAGTCCGGTAATACAAACTTGAACATAAAGTTCAGCGCGCAGACAGCCACATTGCGCGTGCTGGCACTGCGGCCGGCCTGTTTAAGGTGCAGCAGATAGTCTTCCACTTCAACCTGGGTGAATTGATCGGGAGACTTGCTGTAAAATCTGGAATTTCCTTTACTACGCCCAAGTATGACTGCTGGGTTCTGTGAGAGAAATTCTTCAGCTCCATGGTCCTGATCATTTTTTTGCGCAGTTCAGACATGTGTTACCTGCGTATCAAGTGAATAATAAAAGGATAGTCTACCCAGAGTTGCATTGGGGTCTATTAAGCCATGCTGAAGAACCAAGGCTCGCATTCGATTTTTCAACAAAGTGGCGAGGTGGCCCGTTGGAACGGTTCGTCCGCTTGACGCCCCGAATTGTCTTTCTACTCATATTGCCACGAGGCACGCAGGTACAGGTCCAGCAGCACGGGCTGAAACCGGGTGTTGATGGCGCCATGCTCGGTCTCCAGTTCGCCTTTGCCAAATACCATGGCGCGGGCGAACACCGCGGGGGAGTAATAGGTCGTGGCGACTGCGAGCGCCGGTCGGTTCAGTCGTCGCAGGTGAAAGGATTTTGACAGGCGGGCATTGCTGCAGATATACCACCCCCAGTCACCGAAGCTGGGAATGCTTTCGTGATACGGGGTCACATGCCAGCCGGCGGATCTTAAGGTCCGGCCGATGCATAAAAAGCTCTCTTTGGCCAGAAAAGGGGCGGTGGCCTGCACCACCATGATTCCCGTCTCGGACAGTACTTTTCTCACTTTTTCGTAAAACTCACGGGAGTAGAGCTTGGCCAGTTCAATGCTGGACGGGTCGGGCAGGTCGATGATCACCACATCGTAATACCCCCGGGCCGCCGACAAGTATGTATCGGCGTCGATGTTCATCACATTTACGGTGGCCACCGTTGTGGTCCGGGCCATTCCGGTCTCCGGTTCGGTCTTGGCCCCCTCCATGAAGACGGGCGTCACGATGCCCGGCCGGACCGCTCCGCTATCGATTACGACCACCCGGGCATCGACAAGGCTTTTCGCGTTGAGCCCGACCATCACCGGGTTTTTCGCCGCGAACCGGGTCATCCCGACATCCAGGTCGATGAGGGTGACTTCTCGCACATCCTCATATTTAAGCACTTCCCGAAGGGCCAGGCCATCGCCGCCACCCAGGATAAGCACCCGGTTATGCGCCCCGGCGGACAGGGCCGGATGGACCAGCAGCTCATGGTAGCGCCTTTCGTCCAAACTTGAAAACTGTAGATTTCCGTTGATGAAAAAGCGGTATTCATCCCTTGTGGCGTTACGCGTCATCACCAGATGCTGGTACACGGTGGTCTCTTGAAAAACAATCGGGTCGTCGTAAAGGCGCTGCTCGAGTTGGAAATTCCAGACACGGTTGTTGGCATAGCCCCAGACGAGAGCCGCCGCCGCCATCACGATGAATCCGAAGATGATCCTTTGCCGGCGCACGGCCTTGAACCGACGAAAGTAGGCATAGGTAGCCACGGCGATACTCAGGTTCACGCCGGCCAGCAGAAAACTGCTCTCGGTCAGCGGCAGATACCGCAGCAGGACAAACACCCACAACAACGCACCGGCCAGTGCGCCCAGGTAATCGGCGAAAAAAACGCTTTCGATGTTCAACGAGAGTTTTCGCGAATACGCTTCGTTGATCCGCAGGACGACCGGGATTTCAAGTCCGATGAGAAAACCAAGAGAGAGGATGAAAAAATACTGTACCGGTAGAAAATGGGCCGTTGCGCCGAAGGCCCAGTACACGGCCAACGGGGAAAAACCACCGATCAGGGCCAACAGGATCTCGATCAGGATGAACTTTTCAATGAGATGAGAGTCCGTGAACATCTTCTGCGCAGAAGCGGCGACGCCCATCATGAAGAGCATCATTCCGATCACCAGCGAGTACTGCTCGATGGAATTGCCCAGCACGTATGTTGCGATGGTGGCCTGAATATATTCGAGCACGAGCCCGGTCAAGCCGGTGGCGAAGATGCTTGATGCCAGCAGGAAGGTGGCGGGAGAAAAAGGTCGCTTGATGGCGTCCATGAAAAAAGCGCCAGGCTACATGACGGCGGCGGTGATCAAAGACAGGGCGATCAATACCGATTTGGCCAGCAGTACGCCGGCCACGTTTCTATCCCGAACGACCTCCGTTGTCAGATCGGCCCGGGGAAGCACCAGCCAAACGACGAGCTTGTTGAACACAAAAAGGATGACGATACCGTAAAGGCTGTACAACACGAAAGAAACCAGGTCGAAAATCCAGCCGCCGGAGGCACCGGCGATGGATGAACGCAAGATGATGCCATAGGCGATCAGCACACCGGCCAGGGTGACACCGGCGGCCGGGTTGGCTTTTTCGATCTCGTCGCGGATGGAAAAGGGTGTCGTCAGTTCATACAAAAGACCGAGGCCGAGCAGCGCGGCCTGGCCGATGACGAAAAATACCAGGGCGCTGGCCATGCCGTGGAACAGGTTCGGGTCTGGTCCGGTAAAGGCGCCGTTTAAGATAAACCCCGTCGCGATGTACATGCCCAGCTCGGCCAGCCCGACGGCCGCATTGTTGTTTTTTGCATGGGCGTCGTTATTAATGTGTGCCAGCATGACGGCATCATTGATCTTGCGGCAGGCGAACAGGCAAACCAGGACCAGCAAGCAGTCGACGCCAACGACTGTAATATCTGTGGTAAAGTTGAATGTATCGCCCGCCAGTGATCCCGTCATGGCGATGGCGCAGGCCAGAAAGAGCCCTGCACGGCGCAGGCCAATAGCCAAATTGCTGTTTTCCACGATCTCATGGTCGTCGTCGATGTCCACGGTGCGGATATCGGCGATCTTCTTGGTGATGAGCAGGAAAACGAAGGCCAGGCAGACGTAGGCCAGGCCCTGGGCGAACAAGGGCAGTAAATGTGTAAAATCCATCGGTTTCATCGGGTCTTCCTCTATATGGCGTCCATCCGGGGCCCGGGGCGTATCCTTTGCCCTGCCCCCTTTCTTATTTCCTATTTTCCCCGGCCGCCGGGTCCGCCGCCCCGGACGGAGGCCCCCCGGACGGATGGTGTCTGCTTTTGCAGGCCGCCGGACCGGGCATGGTGCGTGTCCTGGTAGCGGGAGCTGTTACGCACCACGGTTCCACCGGAGCCCCAGCGCCGCTCCCCCCCCGTTCCGGTACCGTAATAGGGCCGTCGCCCCCGGTAGTCGCGGTTCCATCCGCTCCAGTCCCGATACCCAAAATAACCGCCCGGGTAGCCGAACAGGCTGGTGAAAAACCGGTATTTTCCATAGAAGACCCAGAAATCATCGGAGCGGTTGCCGGGGGTCTGGTTGTCGTCCCATTTCCCGTAGCGGGGATTGCCCACCAGGTTCATGCCAGGAGGCGCGGCGGTCTCGATCACTTCATCTTCGAAGGCGCCAAAGGGTTTGCTGACGATCTCCATGCCCAGATTCTCTTCGTTCTGCTCGTAAAAGGCCTCGGTCACCGGCTGCCAGTCAGTCTTTTCGACGACGTCATCTTCGACCATGGTGTACTTGTGAAAGTAGCTGAAATCCTGATCGGCCTCCTCCACGACCTCCTCCCAGCCGTAGCCGCGCCGAACGATGAATCCGTCCGGGGATTGCCGGAGTCGGTCCACCGCGATTTCAAACTCCGCGTCACTCACGGACACCATGCGGGTTCCCGTCTGCCGGGTCGTATCCCAATCCATCCGTTCGTCCCACTCGTATCGGACTGTTTTCACCCAAGGCCGCGCCTCTTCTTTCATGTCGTCGAGGATCTTCACATAGGAACGCGACAGTTCGCCCATTTGTTCTTGAAACCGGTCCGCCGTGGCCAGCAAGGTCTTTTCTTCGGCCTGGAGGAACCGGGCATTGTCGAGCAGATAGGCATAATCGGCGCCCGCGTCGTTTCGC
>JABDRH010000009.1 GCA_013041835.1 Desulfatitalea sp.
GGCATCAACTCCGGTGTTTCGTCGGTGGCAAACCCGAACATCAGCCCCTGATCGCCAGCACCCTGCTCCTTGTATAATCCATCATTTTCGTTGACGCCCTGGGCGATGTCCGGCGACTGGCGGTCGATGCTGGTGATGACCGAGCAGGTCTGCCAGTCGAAACCCATCTGCGAGGAGCTGTAGCCGATGTCGCGAATGGTGTTGCGTACGATCTCAGGCATGTCCACATAACATTCAGTGGTGATTTCGCCGGCGATGAATGCCAGGCCGGTGGTGACCAGCGTTTCGCAAGCCACGCGGCAGTTCTGATCCTGGGCGATGATGGCGTCCAATATGGAATCGGATATGGCGTCGGCAACCTTGTCCGGATGCCCTTCGGTAACCGATTCAGAGGTGAATAGATACCGCTCTTTTTTCATTCAACGTCTCCTATGGCTTTGTTTTGCGTTATAACGTACCGGAATCAAGTCGCATTTTCCGATAAAGATGCCGGTGCGCGCTCTAGTGTGCGAAGACGGTGTCCGGCGGCATGATGCCTTGTCCCCCAGGGCATCAAAGCATATTCTGGCTGACCATGCAGCGAACGGTCTGAGCGGCTTTCTGCAGGCTCACTTTGCTCATGTTGATGGTCAGGTGATAATGGGCTGGCAAGTCGTAATCGCTCTTGTTGAATTTACGATAAAGATTAATGCGCCGTTTATCGCCGTTATTGACTGCCTGGGTCGCTTGGGCCAGCGAAAGCTTGTATTTTTCCTGCATGAAACCAACGCGGTAATTTTTGTCGCCGATCAGCAGGACATGAATGGTATCCGGGTAATCCCTGAGTATATACTGCCCGCCGCGTCCCAGGATGAGACAATTGCCTTCCTCCGCGATTTTGGTGATAATGTCATGCAGCAGGTCGATAAAGATCTCTTCATCGAAATAGCCGTGGCGTTCATCCAGCACCCGCTCGATCAGGTTTTTTGGAACGATGGTGCCCAGCAGCTTTTGCAGACGGCCGCCGGCTTCCTTTTCAACCATCTTGACCCAGTTTTCAGATACGCGGGCCTTTTCCGCTACCATTTTGATGATTTCATCGCTGGCAAAGGTATATCCGAGCATATCGGCGATGGCTTTGCCCAACGTCAAACCGCCGGCTCCGAATTGTCTGGAAATAGTTATCACCGCCATGGCGCCTCCTCAAGCTTGCTTCTCGCGGGCCAATCCTCTGCCATGAGAAGTGTTTTAGGGGATCGAATCGCAGGGTGCACGGTTATGGCTCAGGAATCCGGATTGGTATCTATCGGGGGTAACTTCCTCGGGTTCAAAGACCCTGCGAACACGGTTTTATACCGTAATGAAAAATCATATTGCCGTCAACATCAATTCGTTGGGCGTTGAAAGATGATATTCATGCAAAATAGCGCTTTCAATGTCTTGACATTGATTGGGGTCTTCTGATACCAACTGCAGCCGAATGATAGAATGCTCAGACATGAACGATGTCAGATAAGAAAGGCCCGTGGGCGGGAGACATTTATGTTGTCATGCAGTTTGGCCTCACAATCGCCGGCTGCATCGTTTTCTGCCTATTTGTGGGGCGCTACCTGGACTCTTGGCTGGGCACCAAGGGTTTGTTTACCATCATATTCATTTTGCTTGGTATTGCAGGCGGCGCCAATGTTGCTTATCGGCAGATACAAAAGGTATTGCTGGAAGGTCAACGGAAGGACGACGATAGCAATGGAGAGTGACCTTGGCCGTTTGCAGAAGCGCATCTGTTCAAAAGCCCTGATCATTGCGATTATTGTCGCGTCGGCCGGCATGGCACTGGGCGCCAAACCCATTGCCAAAGGTTTTTTGCTTGGCGCCTTGTTCAGTATTCTCAACTTCACACTTATGGCTTTATCCCTGCCGTTGCGGTTGAACTTCGGGCCGCGCCAAACCTTTGTTCGATGCCTGGGCAGCATCTGGTGCCGCTACCTGGTGCTGGCCGTCCCGCTGGTGCTGGCGACCCAAACGGCGATGTTTGATTTTTTTGCCGCGGCCGTTGGCATCTTCACGGTGCAGGGGGTCATTCTTTTCGATCAATGCAGTAGGCGGATCACGGGCAACCAGTAGCACGAGCCGGCCTTTCGAAAGGCAAAGGGGAACGGATGCAAGAGCTTGGCAAAATTCATCAGTTAATCATCAACTTGGGCGCCCATCAAGCCGCATTCAATCTCGAAGTGATGTTGATGACGTGGATCGTGATGGGACTGCTGCTGGTTTTCGGCTGGCTGTGCGCCTCCCGGCGCACTATGATGCCCGGCCGGTTGCAGGTGATCGGCGAATTGATTGTCGGCCAGTTGCACCAACTGACCGAGGATGCCATGGGAAAGCGGTTGGCGCGCACCTACAGCCCCTTGATCTGCGCCCTGTTCATGTTTCTGCTGATCTCCAACTGGATCGGCATCATTCCTCATATGGAAGAGCCTTCCAAGGATCTGAACACCCCTTTGAGTTTAGGGCTGATGGGGTTTGCCATCGCCCATTACGTAGGCATTCGCACCAAAGGGTTCAAGGCTTACATATCAGAGTATTTTGCGCCCATGTTCTTTATGATGCCATTGAATCTCATTGGCGAGCTGGCCAAGATCGTTTCCATTTCTTTTCGTCTTTTCGGCAACATCATGGGGGGCTCCATCATTATCCTGGTGGTCTCCTATCTGACCTACAACATCTTGCTGCCGCCGTTTCTATATGCGTTTTTCGGCCTCTTCGTGGGCGCCATCCAGGCGTTCGTGTTCACCATGCTAACCATTGTGTATATCGCAACCCAAGCAAAGTAGCCTGCCATGTCCTATAATATCGATACTTGGTTAAAACTTGCCGCGTACACTGGTGGCGGCCTGGCCATCGGATTAGGTTCCATCGGCGCGGCCATCGGGGAAGGGCACACCGCAGCCCAGGCCAACCAGGCCATATCGCGCCGGCCCGATCTGTCCGGCGAGGTCTTTAAATCCATGTTGGTCGGGCAGGCCATTGCCGAATCGGCCGCCATCTTCGCCCTCGTGGTTTCCTTGGTGCTGCTCTTTACCACGCCCGCGAATGCGACCTTTGCCACCGTTTGGGCACTACTCGCCGCCGGCCTATCCATCGGCCTGGGCGCCATCGGCTCGGGCGTCGGCGCGGGCTTTCCCGCCGCCGAAGCGTGCAAAGGCATGGTTCACCAACCATCTGTGAGCAAGCGGCTGACCACCAACATGCTGATCGGCTCGGCCGTGTGCCAGACCCCGTCAATTTTTGCCCTGGTGATCGCCTTTATCCTGCTCTACACCGATACGACGTCATCGCCGGTATGGCCCACCTGGGCCGCCCTGTTCGGCGCCGGTCTCTCTGCGGGGCTCAGCGCCATTGGCGCCGGCTTCGGCAGCGGGTTGGTGGCTGGCGCCAGTTGCGAAGGCATCGCCAGGCAGCCGCGTTCGGCCGGGACCGTGACCAACAGCATGCTGCTGGGACAAGCCATTACTCAAACCACAGCCATCTATGGGCTGCTGATTGCATTTATTCTACTCTTTAAGCCTTACCAGGCGTCGGAAGCCATTGCCCCGGCCATGGCCTTGATTGGTGCGGGGCTGTGTATGGGGCTGGGGGCCATCGGTCCGGGCATCGGGGAAGGCGTTACAGCGCAAAGCGCGATTAAATGGATTGCCCGCAATCCGACGGAAGTCGGTGTCATCACCCGCAGCATGCTGGTGGGCATGGCAGTAGCCGAATCGACCGGTATCTACTCCATGGTGATCGCCTTGATCTTGCTTTTTGTGGTATAAACCCGTTACGCGGGAAGCTAATAATGAACAAATCAATGAAACTCAACGAACACAGGAGGAAACATGGCCATTGAAGGTGTAGACCTGGTAAAGGCGGCGGCAATGCTCGGCGCCGGTTTGGCAATGGGATTGGGGGCCATTGGGCCCGGCGTGGGTGAAGGAATGGCAGCCGCCAAGGCATGCGAGGCCATCGGCAGGAATCCTAACGAGGCCGGTCTGCTGACCCGGACCATGCTGGTGGGGCAGGCGGTTTCGGAATCCACCGGTATTTACTCTCTGGTCGTCGCCTTGCTGCTGCTTTTTGTGGTTTAATATGAAGATTATCGAAACCATCGCCCTGATCAGCATCAACGAGACCCTGATTATTCAGTTGCTCTCTTTTTTGCTCTTTGCTTTCATCTTTCATCGCATAATGGTGCGCCCGTTGCGCCGGGTGATGGATGATCGCGACGTTTACTTGAAACGAATAGAAAACGACATCGTTGCGGCCGAGGAGGAATACAAACAGATCCACCGCCGTGCGGTGGAACAAGAAGCAGCGGCGCGCGCGGCGGCTTTTAAGATCCGCGATGAGTTGGAAACCGCCGGCCAGATGTCCGCTCAGACGATGATTGTTGATGCTAAAACCCGTATCAGGCAAATGCAAAACGATGCCCGGGATGAGGCAGCCCGACAATTAACCGCGGCCCGCGAGCAAATTCGCATGGAAGCCGAGGCCGTGGCCGAGCGCATGATGAGCGTTCTGCTGCCCAAGGGGGCTCAAGGGTCAAAGGTTGGGAATTGACATGAGATTAATGTCCTTACTACTGCGGCTTGGTATCGTCATCACATGGGCGCTTTGGTGCGGTGAGGCCCGTGCCGAGGATGCCACCGGATTCTCGCGTGCTGATTACGATTTGATCATGCGTTGGTTCAATTTCGCCATCCTTGTCTTTGTGTTGATCCGCTATGGGCGCCGGCCCATCATGGGCTATCTGAAGGATACACAGGAAAAAGCAGCCCATTCGATTCGGCGCCTGGAAGAGGAGAAGAAACAAGTCGAGGCCAAAATCATCGACACGCGCTCCGAATTGGCCGAAGGTGAAAAACGGCTCGACTTAATCAAGGATCGCATTATTACCGAGGGTCATCGTCGCAAAGAAACATTGATTGATGAAGCCAAGCAGGAAAGTGCCATCATTCTGGCCGGGGCCCAGCATAAGATCGACGCCTTGATTCGAGAGAGCCATCGAAAGATTCGTACTGAATTGATCGACATGTCTGCCGAACTAGCCGTTCAAAAACTACCGGGTCGGCTGACGGCCGAAAGTCACACCCAACTGCTTAATCAATGGATCGATGCCGCAGCAGTAAAAGGGGCCGGAACCTGAACGCGTTAATGTGCGGAGCCCCTTGGGGTGACGGAACAGCTTCAAATCAGGCGCATTTGGAGAAGCCGCACCCATGGCAGTTCAAACATCCCTCCTCATGGGTCAGCGCTCCGCCGCAGTCGGGACATACGCCAAGAGGCTGTGTGGTCTTTACATCGTCAGCGGCGCTCACCTGTTGAAGTATCTGTGCCATGGCATCCGGGCACGAAAGCACCATCTTGCCGTTTTGCCAACTCGGTGACGGGCAGCGGATGCCGGTCATCTGTTTGATGATCGATTCCGGTTTAACGCCCGAACGAAGGGCCAGCGATATGAGACGGCCGGCGGCTTCGATCTGGGAGGAGGCGCACCCGCCCGTTTTTCCCATCTGAGCAAAAACTTCACACATGCCTAAATCATCGGAGTTGATGGTGACATAAAGCCTGCCACAACCGGTATTGATCCGTTCGGTCAGACCGTAAGTGCGTTGCGGCCGTGGTCGTGGAGCGATCTGTTCCGATTCGCCGACGGGGACGTTGCCCATATTGAGCACTTGCAACCGACGGCTGCCGTAGCGATAAATGGTTATTCCTTTGCACCCTCGCCGGGCTGCATACAAAAAAGCCTGGGCAACATCGTTCAAAGCAGCGTCGGCCGGAAAATTGACCGTCTTGGAAACGGCATTGTCCGTATGGGCCTGAAAGGCGGCCTGAATATCGATATGGTGTTGCGGGGACAGGTCGTGGGCTGTTTGAAACAGCCGCCGGACGCGTTCGGGGACAAGGGGCAGATCCGCTATGGATCCACTTTTGACGACTTTGGAGATCATGGCGGCATCGTGAAAGCCCTCTTTTTTGGCCATGGCCATGAACAGGGGATGAATTTCAGGCAGTTTTTTTCCATCGCGCAATTGACGATAGTGGGCTACGGCAAAAATGGGTTCGATCCCACTGGTGGTACCGGCAATAATGCTGATCGTCCCGGTGGGCGCGATCGTTGTTACCGTGGCGTTACGCATGTGGCTGTAGTCGGACCCGTCGAAAACGCTGCCCGCATAGGATGGAAAGTTTCCCCGCTTTCGCCCCAACGCCATGGAGGCCGCGCGCGCCTCTTTTTGGATGAAAGCCATCACGGATTGGGCCGTTTCCACGGCTTGACGGCTGTCGTAGGGGATGCCCAGGCGGATAAGCATGTCGGCAAAACCCATCACACCCACGCCGATCTTTCGGGTACGCTTGCTGGCCGCTTCAATTTCCGGCAATGGATACTTGTTGATTTCGATGACGTTGTCCAAAAAGTGCACCGCGCCGCGGACCGTTCGTTTTAGGCGGCTGTACATGATGCCTTGAGATGACACCATGCGCGAGAGGTTGACGGCGCCCAGGGTGCATGATTCCCAGGGCAACAATGGTTGTTCGCCGCACGGGTTGGTGGCGTCGATAGCGCCCAGG